>NZ_VFVC01000019.1:0-101006 GCF_006441575.1 Mesorhizobium sp. B2-4-12 | reverse complement strand
CGGCGAACCCATCATGAGGGAGAAAACTGTTACCTATCTATCCGGTTCAAAGTGTTACCCATCTATCGGCTGGACACCGGTCGATACCTCTGAGGACCTCGACGGCGCCGAAGGATTTGCGTGCGCCGCGGACCTCGACCATTGGCCGCTGCGTGCTCATCGGGAAACCTCCACATGTCTTTCAAACCGATGCAAGGCCGCTTCGAGCACAAGGTTCAAGATGTAATAAAGCGCGGCGGCGGTGATGTAGAACTCAAAGGGGCGGAAGGTTTCACTGATCGCCAGTTGCGCCGAGTGAACCAGCTCGGCGATGCCGATGACAGAGACGATCGAGGATTCCTTCAGCAGTGCGATCAGGTTGCTTCCGATCGGCGGCGCCGTGTTGCGCACGGCTTGCGGTATCACGACGTAGCGCAGCGTCTGCCATTTTCCGAAACCGATGCTGCGTGCGCCTTCCGTCTGGCCAAGGTCGACAGCCACGATGCCGGCGCGCATCACATCGGCTTTGTAGACGGCAAAGTGCAGGCCGAGCCCGACAATGCCGGCGGCAAGCGCGGGAATATTGATGCCGATCTGCACCAGGCCGAAATAGATCAGGAACAGCTGCAAAAGCAGCGGCGTACCCATGAACACCCACATGAAGGCGCGCACGGGATAGGCGAGAACTGCCGGCGCATAGAGCACGATGACAGCAAACATGATGCCGCCGACAAAGCTGAGGGCTCCCGCCGAAACCGTCAGTACGGCGGTCCACCAGGCGCCCGTCAACAGGAGATCCCAATAGGGCGTGACGACGGTGAAATCCAAACCTTGCATCGTGCTCTCCCGTCAGACGATGGCGAAGCGTTTGTCGAGCAGATCGACGACACGGGCGACGGCGTAGACCATGACCATGTAGAGCAGGGCCGCGACGCCAAAGATCTCGAACGGCTTGTAGGTCGAGCCGATGAAGCGCTGGGCGGTATAGGTCAGCTCCACCACCGAGATGGTGGATACGAGCGCCGACCCCTTGAGCAGAGCGACCGTATTGACGCCGAGCGGCCGGATCATCAGCCTTGCGGCCTGTGGAAGCACGACCTTGCGCAAGGTCTGGAAGCGGCTGAAGCCGATCGTGCGGGCAGCTTCCGTCTGGCCCGTCGGCCATCATCTCGTCCAGCGCCTTCTGCATGGCGGCATGAATGATGCCGTCGAGCGATCCCGACATGATCTGTTCGAAGGTGATGGAGGTGCGGCCGATCTTCGCCACATGCGAACGGATGGTAATCAGCGAGCCGGCTGTCGTTTCATGGCGATAGTCGATTTCGGTGCGCACGTCGGCCCACCCGGTCGCCGCTGCCTGGCTGCCATCCTGCCCGGCGATATGGCCGAGGAGCTGGAAACTGGCATCATCGAACATCGCCGCGTAGTGGCGCACATTCACGTGCCCCATCACGTCGCACATCCAGGGATGGACGACACCGACGAAGGTGACGAGGGATTTGCTCATGGTTCCGTTAGGATCGCGAGACGCCATAGCGAAACGCGTGGCGAGAGGCAAACCGGTGGACGGCCGATATTCGTTAGCCGCGCCCTTGGCCCTCCTGAACAAACCGACTATCTCAGGAAGACGGCGGCGGTTCCGCCACGGGGACAGGCATGCTGAGGGTGCAAAAGGTCAAGGTAGACGACATCTACGTGCCCACTGCGCGCAGGAAGACGCTGCATCCCGAGACGGTGCGGCATCTCGCCGAGGACATACTGGAGAACGGCATGAAGACGCCGATCCAGGTCCGCCACGACGGCAAGCGCCATGTGCTCGTCGAAGGCCTGCATCGTCTGGAAGCAGCCAAGTGGCTCGGCGAGACCGAGATCGACGCTTATCTGGTCCAAGCCAAGCGCCACTGACGCGAGCGCGGTACGCAATTCTCCCAGCAATAATCTCCAGAGTTTTTTCGCTGGCCATGTCGAAACGAAGTAACCGCCCGTCGATTTCCGGCCATCCCAACGAGATGGCCGACGGTTTGTTTATGAAGCCTTCGCGCGACGGGGCAGCCTTAGATGCTTGATGCCGCTCATCTCGACGAAATTCGTCGCCGAGTCCCAGAGATAATCACCATAAAGAAACGGCTCGAAAGGTTCCGTGCCGCTCAGTGGCAACGGAGCGATCTCGGCATCGACGCGCGGCTCGTAGAAAAACAGGATCGAAAAACGCACCGTCTTCGGCGCAATCACCCGGTGCCGCGTCGCCCTGACGCGTCCGCCGGTCCAGCGCTCCAGCAACTGGCCGAAATTGACCGCCAGCGTGCCGTTGGCAGGCGGCACGTCGACCCACTCGCCGGCCAGGTTTTTTGCCTGCAGGCCGTCGAAGCCGTCTTGCGCCAGTAAAGTCACGAAGCCTGAATCGGCATGTTCGCCGCCGATGATGGTGCGCGTTTCCCCCTTATGGACCACCGTGACCTGCGGGCCACCAGCATCGACGCCGGCATTGACGTCGCGCAGGGGATAGCGGATCAGGCGCAGCGTCGAGATGCCCTGTTCGAAATAGGCATCGAAGACCGTCTCCGGCAGGCCAAGCCCGCGGGCGATCGACCGCATCAGCGCGTTACCGACCGTCTCCATGGCGCGATAGTAGTCGGCCGCCTCGGCGCGCCAGCCGGGCAGCGCGCTTTCGGCCGGAAATGGTGTTGGCTCGCGCAATGGATCGTCGGAAGCCGAAACACGCGTCGGATCGGCAAGGTCAGGCCCCATGTCGATGCCTTCCTTGTAGGAAACGGCTCGCGGCTGCAGCGGGAACCAGCCGCGGTAGAAATTCTTCTTGGTGCGGTCGAAATTCCAGCGCAGCAGTTTCTGCTTCTCGGCATCGGGAAGCGTGAAGATGCGCAGCAATTGCCCGCGCTTGTCCGGCGTCAGCCAGTCATCGCCGGGAAAATCGCGGACCGCCATGAAACCGATGCCCGAGGCGGCGGCCATGATCCGGGCGTCGGTTCGGTCGCGGGCGGGCGAGGGCGGACCGAACAGGTCCGCAATCCCGATGGTTTCGATATCTGGCGTCATGGCTTCCGTTCCACCCGCATCATCATAATCGATGACCTTGTATCAAAGCTTTTCAATTGACCCAATCGGTTCCGCCGCTAGCCTGTCGATTACTCTCTCCAAGACTGGATCAGGACGATGGCTGGATATCAGGGCGGGTGCTTGTGCGGAGCGGTGCGCTATCGTGCCGACGTCGATCCTGTCAACGAACGTATCTGCCATTGCCGGCTTTGCCAGAAAGCGATCGGCGCTGCCTTCAATGCGCGCGTGCTGTTTCGCATCGACGATGTGACGGTCGAAGGACCGCTGGCGACTGTGAACACCTCGCCGGATCTCAAGCGCGGCTTTTGTCCGAATTGCGGCACGACGATGTTTTCGCGGCGCGATTCCGCCGGCATCATCGGCATCACCACCGGATCGCTCGACGATCCTTCGCTGTTTCGGCCGCAGATGCATATCTGGACCGGCTCGAAGCAGCCTTGGCTGGTCCTTGACGACGGCCTGCCGCAATATGAAGACGCCCCGCCTCCGTAAGTACTTCCCCCTTCTCCCGTACGGAGAAGGACGAAGCCGTGCAGTCATGACAAAAAATTAATCCAAATCGTCACGCGATAGCCGGCAAAACGTCATTGGCGGGCCATCTTTGCGTCCTATCTATGCTGCGCGGGCCGGCATTCGAGGAGACGACGGATGAACGACAGCATCAGCACCCTGGACGAGCTTTTGAGCGATCCGATGGTCCTGCTTGTGATGGAGCGTGACCGTGTGCGCCCGGAACAGGTACGCATGCTGCTCGAACGGGTGCGCCGACCATCGGCCGAAGAACCTGTCGTTCCCCCGGCCCATGTGATCGCCAGGACCTGCCAGAAACCTTGGTTGTGCCCGTAATTGCTTGCCGTTCTATCCCATGAGAAAAAAGGCCGGCCTCTTGGGGCGGTCCCGGACGACGTACTTCGACGCACGGCGCCAGCTTACAAATCCGTAAATTGATTATCCGATCCATGACGGTAAGGCTTGCGCGGGACCGGCCGACGCCGGTAACACCTGCGCAAGCTAGATCTCTCACACACGGAATCCGACATGGCTGACATCTGCACTCAGGGCGTGGATACGGGCTTTGTCGGCCTGGGATATGCCAAGGTCGCCTTTCTCGGCCTCGTTCAGGGCATCACCGAATTGCTGCCGATTTCCTCGACCGCCCACATGCGCATCGTGCCGGCGGTGCTTGGCTGGCAGGATCCCGGCTCCGCCTTCTCCGCGGCCATGCAGCTTGCCGCGCTCGCCGCCGTCGTCAGTTATTTCTGGGGCGATGTCAGGGATCTCGTGTTCGGCTCGCTCGGGGCTCTCGTGCGGCGCGATTTCGCGGACCGCGACTTTCGGCTGGCTTCCTGGATCGTGCTGGCGACGATCCCGATCGTCATTGCCGGCGTGGCGCTGTCAGGCGTTCTCAATACCTGCAATTCGCCGCTGCGCAGCCTGAGCGTGATCGGATGGGCCTGCATCGTCATGGCGGTCCTGCTGGCGCTGGCCGAGATTTTCGCCCGCCACCGCCGCACCATGGGCGAAGCGTCGCTCGCCGACGCGCTTCTGGTCGGCATCGCCCAGATCGGCGCGCTGATACCTGGCGTCTCACGCTCGGGCTCGACTTTGACGGCGGCATTGGGGCTCGGCTTCAAACGGGCCGAGGCGGCGCGCTTCTCGTTCCTGCTCGGGCTGCCGGCGATCGCGCTGGCCGGTCTGAAGGAACTGTGGGAACTGCACAAGGTTCACCTTGATGCCCATGGCTGGTCGGTTCTTGCCACGGGGCTGGTCGTCGCCTCGATCTCCGCCTTCTTCGCCATCTGGGGGTTGATGCGCGTGCTGGAACGGTTCTCCGCCTGGCCTTTCGTCATCTACCGTGGCCTGCTCGGTGTCGTCCTGTTGCTCGGTGTCGCGATGGGATGGCTGGCCTAGCTTGGGAACTGAACCCTTGTGTTGCGCCGCTGCAACCCCCGAAGGCCTATGCGGCGACCGCAAAGATGTGATCAGCCGCGTTCATTGACTTCGAGACATAACCGCCCTTAACGTTCCGTTAACAAAAAACGATGGGCGGGGCCGCATGGCATCCTCGACAGGTTGGCGCCGCAAGGCGAAGGGGCTGGGGCTGGCGGTTGCGCTGACCGCTTTTTGTTCGGCGGCGAGTTTCGCCTATTCCGCGCCCGCGTCCATGGTTATCGGTGGCTCGACCTCCCAGCCGATCGGCCACTATGATTTTTGCAAGATCCATGTCGTGGAATGCTCCATCCGCTCACCCGACAACGCGCCCGAACATATGACCGGCAAGCTGCTGCGCGAGATCACGGCGGTAAATCTCTCGGTCAACACGCGCGTCAAGCCGATGAGCGACCTCGACAATTACGGCAAGGAGGAATGGTGGGCCTATCCCGACAACGGCTTCGGTGATTGCGAGGACTACGCGCTGGAAAAGCGGCGCGAACTCAATAGGTTGGGCATTGCCATCGCCAATCTCCTGATGACAGTGGTGCGCAAGCCCGACGGCGAAGGTCATGCCGTGCTGACAGTGCGCACCGACAAGGGTGACTTCATCCTCGACAACCTGACCGACAAGGTCCGCCTCTGGAACCAGACCAGCTACCGCTATCTGAAAAGACAGGCGAGCGACAACACCGGGCACTGGGTTTCCATCCTTGGCGGCGACGAACAATTGGTCAGCGCTGTCAAATAGTCTCCGCGGCGCTATGGCGCCCGTTAACCGACCGTTCCTGCGTTCTGTTCAAGCCGCCTTTCATTTCAGCGCCCGGCGGTGGTATCCACGTCGCTCGTTGGAGCTGGCAATCCGGTAGGCGCATGGATTTTCCGACACTTCTCAACGCCGTCCCGCTGTTGGCGGCCTTCGCCAAGACCGCGCTGCCCCATGCGATCGCCACGACGATGGCGTTCGGCCAATGGTTCGCAACGGTACCACCGTGCCGCGATTTTGCCTTTGAGGCGGCCAGCTATCTCGTCTGCGAGGTCGACCCGAAACGCTATTCGATCGAGCTGTTCTGGAAGGATCCAGCTGGTAAACCTTTTCAGTCGCTGCACAATCTCGATAATGCTCAGCGCGCGGCCGGCCGCACCATGCTGTTTGCCATCAATGCCGGCATGTATCACCCCGACCTCAGGCCGGTCGGCCTCTATATCGAGCGAGGCCAGGAAATGGCTGATGTGAAGACGGGATCGGGAACCGGCAATTTTTCGCTGCAGCCGAATGGCATCTTCTACATCAGCGGCGGCAAGGCCGCGGTCCGGGCGACGAGGGACTTCGTCAGGAAACGGCCGCCCACCGACTATGCGACGCAATCCGGGCCGATGCTGGTGATCGACGGCCAGCTTCATCCGAAATTCCAGTCCGACAGCACCTCGCGCAAGACCCGCGACGGTGTCGGCGTGCGAAAGGACGGTGTCGCGGTCTTTGCCATTTCGAATGGTGCGGTGACGTTCCATGCATTCGCCCGGCTCTTTCGCGATGCGCTCGGCTGCGACAATGCGCTGTTCCTCGACGGCTCGATTTCAAGCCTGCTTGCCCCGGCAATCGGCCGCAACGACGATTACTGGAATCTGGGACCGATGATCGGCGTGTTCAGGAAGCGCGGCTAGGCTGGCGCTTGCCCCGGAGCTTGCCGGCGATCACCGCTATGATGACCAAGGCGATGGCTGCGATCACCGCCATGCCGAACAGGCTGGTCGCATCGAGTTCGGGGAGACTGCCGGCGCCCTTGGCGACCAGCCATCCCGGCGACAGCACGGCTGGAGCCCAGATGATCGCCGACAGGATGTTGGCGATCTGGAAGCGGCGCCGGTTCATGCCCATCATGCCCGCGACCAGCGGCACGGTGGCGCGGACCGGGCCGAAGAAGCGGCCGACGAAAACCGCCGCGAAGCCATAACGATGGAAGAACAGCCGCGCCCGGGCGATCTCGCGCCGGTAGCGATTGAGCGGCCATTTATGGACGACACCGCGTCCGAGCCATTTGCCAAGGAAATAGGAGACGGTGTCGCCGAGCGTCGCACCGACCATCGCTGCGAGAAGAACGGGCAAAGGCTGGACAATGCCTGCGCCCACCAGGCCGCCGACGATGACCAGGACCGTGGTGCCGGGCAAGAGGATGCCGACCAGCACCAGCGATTCACCGAACGCCAGCAGTCCGACCACGACGCCTGCCCAGGCCTGATGGTTTTCGATGAAACAAACGCTCTGGTCGATGAACGACTGCACGCAAGCTCCCTGATAAAAAGCGTCTCTCAGCTGCCGCTATCGAGCAGGCTCCTGAGTTCGTCGAGCTTGTCGTTGACGAGCCAGCCATAATAATTTTCCACCGGCAGCTTGCGGCCCTTGCCACTGGCGACTGCCGCGCGCAGGTCGGCCGCCCGCTGCCGGGGTTGGCCGACATTGTAGAGCGTGGCCGTTATGCCCGGATTGCCCGATATGTCGAAGCCCTCCTGTTTGTAGGCGTCGATGGCGTCGCGCACGATCGCCGCGATGTAGACGATGCTGCGGTCCGGATCCATGACGTCACGATAGATCGCCTGCGGACGATCTGGCGTCAGTCTGTCATAGCCGCTCACCCTGTTGACCAGGTCGGTCACTTCCAGCGCGGTCAACGGGCTGATCTGGCCAAGGCCGAATGTCTGGCCGGCGAAGAAGGGCTGGAAGAACGCCTGCTGGAAGGTCATGGCCTCGTAGGTGACGCCATCGACGCTCTTGCCACGGAAATGTTCTACCCAGACCCTGTCGCGGCAACTCCACAGGGCGGCACTGTCTTTGGCCTCGGCGCAGGCCGCGAACTCCGGCCGCTGGACAAAGGTCTGCACCGGCACGCCCTTGTAGCGGAAGGCAAAGTCAAGGCCGGAATAGGACAGTGCCTTCACATAGTAGGTCTGTACCGAGCCGACGGCGGTGACGTTATAGGTATGTTCGCCGACAAGCGCGCCGACGATATGGATAGGATCGATATCGTAGGCGGCCGCCACCTGCTTGATGTGCGCCACCAGTTTCTTCTCGTGCTTCAGCAGCGCGACGATCTTCTCGTATTTTTCCGGGTAGGTGGTCTTGAAGGCGCGCGTTCGCGTCGCGGATGCATCCGGGATTGGCGGTTGCGTTTCGGAGCGATTGCCGGATGGAACGACGACCAGCCCGCCGGCATGCGCCGTCTCCACCATGAGCGCGCCACTCCAGGAGAGGGCCGCGAGCAGGAGGACCAGGAGAAATCGCTGCAACGCAATCATCGGGCGCCTTTTTTGGGCTCTCGGGGAACGTCGCCGGAGACGCCGCATACTGCTCTCAACAGCCACATCATGGCGCTGTCAAGGCTTGGGCCGCCATTGACGGCGGATGTCTGAAACGGGTCACAGGTTTGGTAAAAAACTTGATTCAAACTTTATTGGTAATTTCTCGTTCATAACTGAGCCTGGTTGTCCGTCGGCCGTCGCCTTCGGTCTGTTGTGTTTCGAGTACAGGTCCAGATGCGGTTACCAGGCGTCATCAGTTTCGTGATCGCATCACTGTGCCTTGCCGGCTGCTCGTCGACATCGGGCATGGATGCGCTCGACGTGCAGAAGCCGTCGAACGAGACCACCAGTTCGGTGGTGCGGCCAAGCGCGCCGATCGCATCCGTCCCCGTCACCAGGGTCAACAATGCGCGCAAGCGCACTGAGCCCGCGCCCGTGGACGACACTGTTCGCCCCTTTGGCCTTGCGGAGGAGGAAACGGTGGCGTTTCCGGCGCCCGAATTGCCCGACAGCGTCGATCCGCCGGTCGAGCCGGCAGCCCTGGTCTCGCCTCCGAACCTTTTGTCGCCGGCAGCCCCGCCCATGCTTGCCGGGCCGATCACGCGCTATGGCTTTCGCGATGCCAAACCGATCAATTTCGGCCGCTCCTCGCCCCGGCATCTTGCCGTGCACGGGGTCGACGTGTCGCGCTGGCAAGGGAATGTGAATTGGGAGAAGCTACGCGCCCAGGGCGCCAACTTCGCTTACATCAAGGCGACCGATGGCGGCGACCATCTCGACCCGATGTTCACCAGGAACTGGCGCGGCGCCGACGCGGCCGGGCTGAAGCGCGGCGCCTACCACTTCTTCTACTGGTGCCGAACCGCCGGCGAGCAGGCCGACTGGTTTATCCGCAACGTGCCGAAGGTCGAAGGCGCCTTGCCGCCGGTGATCGATGTCGAGTGGAACGGCGACTCCAGCTGCCAGCGGCGGCCGTCGCGCGAAAAGGTCCTGGAGAAGATGCAGGTGTTCATGGACAAGCTGGAGCGTCACTATGGCCAGCGTCCGATCATCTACACCGCGCCGGATTTCTATCGCGACAATCTGCAGGGCGCCTTTCTCGATTATCCGTTCTGGCTGCGCGCGGTGGCGAGACATCCGTCAAAGGTCTATCCCGATCGCAAATGGCTGTTCTGGCAATATTCCGGCTCCGGCCTGTCGCATGGCGTCACCGGCCGCATCGACCTCAACGTTTTCCATGGCGACGAGCGTCAATGGCGCGCCTGGGCCGGCGGTCGGCAGATCATGGCGGACGCGGAGTAGGGTTCGCGTCGCCGTTCATTCCCGTTCCGGCCAGCTATTGGAACTGGTTGCTCCCGCCATTCCTTTCCTCGCTCAGCCGCAGCTTCATCCTCAAGCTCATGATCTCGGCAATCGCGGCATCGATCATGGTGAGAAGCGTAAGCGTGTCGTGCTGGGTTGGATCGGCTCTGACATAGGCGAGCTGATTCACGATATCGGTGTCGTCGGATTCGTCGCTCATGCGCATCGTCCCGGCTGTTGTCTTTCGGGATTTCTCGGTCCGATCGGATCGATCGTCAAATTGCTCCTTTATCACTTCCTCGTGTGGATGGTCTTCGCGTTTCGTTCGGCCTTAGCGTGTCTGAGGGATAATTCTTGTTCCGGCCCGATAACTGGATATCAAGGCGGCTTGATCGGATCGCGCCGCCCGACATCGACCAGGTTCAACTCGGCCAGAAGGCGGTTCTTCGCCTTTCCGCTTCAATCAGCGCACCACGCCGAAATCAACGGAAAGGTGTCTCGCATCTCAGCTGATCTGACGATGAACGAGCGCCGGCGAGATTTGTCTTCTAGCTGATTAGGCCGAGCTTCTCGCGCAGCTGCAACCATGGGGCGCTACCTACAGCGCGCTCTTGCGACGCCGACCCTTCCGCTCGGCCGTCATTTCGGGTGCAGGCTCGATGATGTCGCCAGCCACGACGGCGCGCGTGCGCTGCAGCATTGCGGGGATTTCCCGAGCAGGGAGCGGCCGACTGAGCAGGAAACCCTGTGCCTCGGTGCAGCCTTCTCTTCGTACCCGCTCGAGCTGTTCCGCTGTCTCGACCCCTTCGGCGGTGGTCTGTATCCCGAGGCTGTTGCCAAGGCTCGTGACGGCCCGGATGATGGCAACCGAGCTGTCGACGTCATCGGCATCCCTGACGAAGGACTGGTCGATCTTGATCTTGTCGAACGGGAAAGAGCGCAGGTAGCTCAAGCTCGAGTATCCCGTTCCGAAGTCGTCCATCGCAATATGCACCCCAAGTATGTGGATCTGCTGCAGCAGCGCGAGAGTCGCCGGGCTGTTGGCCAGCAGCACCGTCTCGGTGATCTCAAGCTCAAGCTGACTCGCGGGCAGCCCCGAGGCATCCAGTGCCTCGACGATCGTCGAAAGCAAGCGCGTGCTGCGAAACTGCGTCGGCGACAGGTTGACGGCAACCTTGATGCCTTTGGGCCAGCCTGCTGCGTCGAGACACGCTTGCTTGATCACCCAGTCGCCGATCGGGACGATGAGGCCGATCTCCTCGGCCAGGGGAATGAACTCTGCCGGAGAGACGATGCCACGCTTCGGGTGATGCCAGCGCAGCAGCGCTTCGAAGCAGCTGACCTCGCCGCGGCCGATATTGAGGAGCGGTTGGTAATAGATCTCGAACTGCTCCCGTCCCACCGCCTCGCGCAGATCGAGTTCGAGAAACCGCCGCGCCTGCATGCGGGCATCCATTTCCGGCTCGAAGAACCTATATGTTCTGCGTCCGTCCGCCTTTGCCCGGTAGAGCGCCATGTCGCCGTTCTTGAGCAGCTCGTCGGCGTTCTCGCCATCGTCCGGCGCAATCGAAATGCCGACGCTGGCGCTGATCATAACCCCGTGTCCATCGACGATGTAAGGCGCGCTCAGCGCGTCTATGACCCTTTGAGCAAGGGCAGTGGCCTCGACCGGCTGATCGGTCCCCTTTTGAATGATCACGAACTCGTCGCCACCGAGCCTGGCTACCGTGTCGCCTTCACGGAGGACGCGCCTCAGCCTGGCGGCGACCTCCTTCAGCAGGGCGTCACCAATCGGATGCCCCAGCGTGTCGTTGACCGTTTTGAAATGATCGAGATCAAGGCAAAGGACGGCGACCTTGCCGTTCTGCCGGCTCATCTCGATCAGAGCTTCCTCGGCGCGTTCGTGGAACAATGTACGGTTCGGAAGATCGGTAAGCCCGTCGTGGCGGGCCATGTGCGAGATGCGGGCCTCGCTACGCCGCAAGCCGGTCACGTCGTGGTGCGTGGCAAGCCATCCGCCGCCTGGCAGCGGCTGGTGGATGAGGTCGATTGTGCGCCCGTCCCGGAGTTCGACGAGGCTCACGACGCGCTCGGCACGGTCGATCGTCGCCGAGAGTTCTTCCAGATATCTTTCCGGCTCCAGGCCGACATAGAGCCCCGCGGCGATCCGGAACTGCTTCAAATCGGCCCAATGCGAGCCTGGACGGGTCAGGGTCTCCGGCAAGTGATAGAGGTCAGCGTAGGTCTGGTTGCAAAAAACCAGCCGCCGCTCGGCATCGAACATGCACAGACCCACCGGCATGTTTGCTGCCGCTGCGGCCAGATGCTGCCGTTCCAGCTCCGCCTCGCGGGCCAAGGCATCACTGCGCTCCAGGCTGGCACGGTAGCCGGCAAAGGCCGAGAACAACACCCCAATCTCGTCCCGGCGATCCCTTTTGGGTGCAACGAGGGTTGAGCGACGGTCACCCAGTGTTAGGCGATGCATCGCCTCGCTCACCGTGAGGATCGGCTTGCTGACATTGTGTCGAATCCAGGCGACAAGCCCGCCGAGGCACACGGCAGCAAAGGCAATCGCGGCCCAGGTCAGCCGCTGCGCGATGGTGTAGGTGCGATCCGCCATGGCTGCGACAGCGGTGCTGCGCTGATTGGTGAGGGCCAGCAAGCCGTCCAGCCGCTGCGCCGCCTCGGCGACGGTTGGCAGCGATACCGTCTCGAACTCTTTAAGGGCCTTTGTTCGCCCCTCTGTTTCCAGGAGCGGGAAAATGGATGTCAGGGAGTCTTGATAGGCCGTCCACAGATAAACGAACTGATCGAACAGTTCCTGCTCGGCGCGCGATCCGGCGCTTCTACGGTAGGCACGCCGACCCCTCAGAATCTCGTCGCTCTCCCTCGCCATCTCGTCATCGATGCGCAGCAGCTGTCGGGTATCGTCGGTGCGCATGCGCAGCGTCGCATAGAGCTGATGTTCCGCGAGATTGCGCTTCATCTCCTCCACGACCTGGACCTGCGGCAACCAAACGCCTGTGATCTCACCTGTGATTTCATTGAGAGATCGCAGCTGACCCACCCCAAATAGCCCTACTGCCATGACGCACAACAACGCCAGACCAAAGCCCAGCGAGAGCTTGGTCCTGACGCTAACATCCTTCAATGGCTTCAGGTAAAACATTGGTGTAATTAGACCAATCCCGCGCCATACGATGATTACGCGGGAAGTTTAGACCGCTTTTCGTAATATAGCGCCAAACGTATTAAGGTTGAATTAAGAGGGCCTTAGCGATATTATCCGCTTACAGCAGGTAAAAGCAGCTCAGCTACTTTCTTCAACTATCGAGGGCGTCGAGCGCAGGCTTTCCTGCCAGATCTCGCGATCATGGACGAGGCGGAAAGGACAATGCTTTCCTGTTGCTTCGAGGTTTGCGCCCAATAACCGAGAGAATACAAAGAGATGCAGGATGGCGCGCAATTGCGAGATGAGCGTATTCCCAGCGTTGCCGGAGCCTTTCCCATTGCCCTGGCTGGGTTGTCCAGTTTGAGATCGCGACATTGGTCGGCTGGACCCACAAGAGGAACACGATCAGTCCGCACCCGATCAGCGCCGCGGAGACCAGTGCGCCTAAGGCCGCCCGGCGTTTCGTTCGCAGCAACAGGACAGCGAGTATTGCGTCAAGGATGATCTTTGCGGTGATGGGCGGGCCGAACAGCGCCCAGCCGAGCTACATTTGCTGTGCGCCGAAATAGGCTGCCCGATCCATCGCGAGCTTGTGCGGCATCTCTAAAAGATGCGCGCCGCTCGGGATGAGCAGGATGGCTCCCACCCAAAGCGAGATAAGGACCATTGCTCTCATCGTCGACCTCCGATCGCGGCCAGCTTGCTACCTGACATTCCGCGCTAACGATCGATTTCTCCAAACACGATGTCGAGCGAGCCGATGATTGCCGACACGTCGGCGATCATGTGGCCTCTGGACAGGAAATCCATCGCCTGCAGGTGGGCAAAGGATGGGGCCCGAATTTTGCATCGATACGGGACATTGCCGCCATCTGAAATCAGATAGACGCCGAACTCGCCCTTTGGTGCTTCGACAGCCGCATATACCTCTCCAGTGGGGACACGGATGCCTTCGGTGTAGAGTTTGAAATGGTGGATAGTCGCTTCCATGGAGCGCTTCATTTCGGAACGGTTTGGCGGCGTGATCTTTTGATTGGGTATCGCGACTGGTCCTTGGCCCGCCGGCAGCCGTAACTTTTCCAAACACTGCTTGATGATCCGGACGGATTGGCGCATTTCCTCCATTCGAACCAGATAGCGGTCGTAGCAATCCCCGTTCTTGCCGACGGGAATGTCGAAATCCATCTCGGGATAGCATTCGTAGGGCTGGGCCTTGCGCAAATCCCAGGCGGCTCCGGAACCGCGCACCATCACGCCTGAAAAGCCCCATGCCCAGGCGTCGTCAAGACCGATCGTTCCGATGTCAACGTTTCGCTGCTTGAAAATCCGGTTGCCAGTCAGCAGTTCATCGAGATTGTCGCAGACCTTGAGGAAAGGGTCACAAAAATTCCAAATGTCGTCGAGAAGTCCCGGTGGCAGATCCTGATGCACGCCGCCAACCCTGAAATAGTTGGCGTGCATCCGGGCGCCGGAAGCACGCTCGTAGAAGACCATCAGCTTCTCACGCTCGGCGAAGCCCCACAGCGGCGGCGTCAGAGCGCCGATGTCCATTGCTTGCGTCGTGACGTTGAGGAGGTGCGACAGCAGCCGCCCGATTTCGCAGAAAAGGACGCGAATGAGCTGCCCGCGTCGCGGGACCGATATCTGGAGCAATTTCTCAGCCGCAAGGCAGAAGGCGTGCTCCTGATTCATCGGGGCGACATAGTCGAGCCGATCAAAGTAGGGGAGTGCCTGAAGATAGTTCTTGTGCTCGATCAGTTTTTCCGTGCCGCGGTGCAGCAGTCCGATATGCGGATCGACTCGCTCGACCACTTCGCCGTCGAGTTCGAGCACAAGCCGCAGGACGCCATGCGCTGCCGGGTGTTGCGGCCCAAAGTTGATGGTGAAATTACGAACCTTCGCTTCAGTCACGGAGCCCTCGGCGTTCAGGATTAGCCGCTCAATTGGCGTGACGATTTCTGGAAGTACGAACTGAAACGGGAAGAACGCTTGGGGGTTCCATGGATTTGCGTCTGTGGAGTGATCCCTGTGGCGCATTCAACTCATGGGAAGCATTTAACGACTGGGATGCGCACGGAGACCATATTGAGGAAATCGAGGATTGGATCTGGCCTCGCGATATCTCGGTAGAACTGCCCGCCAGGCTCCGGGGAAGCAGAGGGTTGTCCGTGACGTGTCCCATTCGCTCCGGTCAGGTCTTCCGCGCACGCGTTTCGGCGGCCTTCCGTGCCGCGGCCGAACGACCGGACGGGCCCTTCGTCTCGCCTGCCTTCTTCGCCGCAGCCGAGCGTTCTTCTGCCGTCCGGTGTGATGCCGCGCGCTTGGTCTGCCGTGAGAGAGCCTCATGCGATGTCGTGTTCTTCGGTTCGTGTTCGAGGACCTCGGACACAGCCTTCGAGACCTTCGGGCGGCGCTTCGGCGTGCGCTCGCCCTGGCCGACTTCATAGGCGTATTCGGCGCTCTTGCGCGTGCTCTCCTTGACCTTGCCTTTCTTGGGCGGCGGCAGATCAACACCAGCGCGACGTGCTTCCGATAGGCCGATGGCGATCGCCTGCTTGGTCGAGCGCGCGCCATGCTCGCCGCGCCGGACCTTTTCGATCTCCTCATGAACGAACTCACCAGCCTGGGTGCTCGGCGACTTGCCTTGGCGCTTGTCCTTTCGCGCCTTCTCGATGGTCTTTTTGTCTGGCATTGCATTGCTCCTTCCTGGCAACCGTTCGAACAGTGGCGGTGCGTCGCCATCAAGACCGCTGGATCACGCACGCCGCGCCATTTGGGTTGGGTTTTCCACCATGTGCCGCCGGGCGCGGGTGAAATCGGCAATGTCGAGCATGACCCGGTCCTCAGTACGGCTGGCTATGGAGGCCGCCGAGCGCGAAATGCCTGTCAGCGCCTGCCCTGCCGACCCGTCCTCGACGTTCACGGCCACGTCGCCCAGTCTCCCTGTTTTTCGGATCGAAAAAAACGGAGCGGTAACCCTTCAGGCAATTCGCCGGCCCGCTAAGTCCAAAGAACGACCCGACAGTGCGAAGAGTTCCTGCGTCGGAACGATGATGGATGCGACACGTTCGCCCAGAAGTCTTGCACGCGGTTCGCAAAGGAGACTGGCGGAGACGGAGATGCGTATGCCACCTTGGCGAGTATCGCGAACAACCTCGCCGCCGTTATCCTGTTCCGGTTGGTTGCAACGGGGTTCCTCCTGTTCGGCACACTGTTCTGGCCGCAGCGCTAAGCCCGTATGGTGATCCTTCCGTCTGTCGATCACACGACGACCGCAGGAATTGAACGAGCCCTTTCGCGCATCAATCTTCCAGACCGATTTGGCCGCACGCTTCTCACCCGTGTCGGCAAGCTGGAACTGCGGGTTCCGCAGGACCGGCAGGGGCGCTTCGGTTCCCTGGGCATTTGCTGGGGAAGGAACTAGAGCCCGAAAGAGAAAACCCAAGGGTTGGTTTCGTACCCCAGGCGCGGCTTGGGCTTGCTTGTGTCGGTCTGTGATGAAATGGCGGTGCCGGTTGCCGTACAATCCAATTTTGCTGCCTTTACCGCCTTGATCGACAGACCAGCACATGCATTGGCAGTGACCTTCGCCTTCTTTTCGTGCGCCACGGCGGCACTTGACGCGGCAAGGACAATAGCCGCGCACGCGATAGCAGTTTTCATTAAAATCTCCTATTTTAGGAAAAACTAATAAAAAGTTAACGTAACGTCAGATAGGCGTCAACGGATAGATCGACCCCGGCGGTGCCATCAAGTCCGCGGTCGGTGCACGTGATTTCGGGAACCGAATTGTGCCCCACTCGGTACAACTCGACCCGAGAGCCCTTGGGGCCTCCCAAAGCTTCAGTGCGCCAGATGCGGAGGGGAGGCGGCCCGGCTGCCGGGGGTTTTTCCTTTGGGGGACCAGCAGCCGAGCCATGCCGGAGTTCCTCCCGGCTGATCTGATCATGCCCCTATATTAGCAAGAACGCAAATGCGATTTGGAATCTGAAATGAGCGCTCCGGGAGGCGCCAGCGCGCGCCAGAGGCTTCGGCGATGTAGGACAGCGGCGGCGGGAAACGCATACAGGCGGGGCTGCTACGCTTGCAAATCCGTAAGATAGGTCTTCATCGCCCGATGCGGCATACCAGCTTCCTCGAACGCGTCGCCATAGGCTACGAAGCCGAGCTTCTCGTAGAACGAGATCTTGTCCGCCTGGGACGTGAGATAAAAGCGGTTCTCGCCACGCGACCGCGCGATCTTCATCCCCGCCTGCATCATCCGCGAGGCAATGCCCTTGCCCCGTGCATGGCGCAGCACGGCGACACGGCCGAACTTGGCGTGTTCGGGCAGGAAGACAATCCGCAGCGTGCCGACGACATCGCCGCCGTCGATGGCGACAAGGTGGATGGCCTCGGCGTCATAGGCATCCCGTTCCACCGTCTCGGGCACGTTCTGTTCGACAATGAACACCTTGCGCCGGACTTCGAGTGCGAGGGCACCTAGGTCAGAGGCAATGGAGACGGGGAGGATCGTGAGATCGGACATGGTGAAGTTCAACCATTGGAACGCGAATACGATCGCAGCCGGGATTCGGGATCAGCCCGCGATAGCGGGCCTTAGAGCGATTCCAAAAGTCGATCGCGAACCAAGGACCAAGTTCGCTGCCATCTTGGCGGCAAACGCGCTGTACGGGCTTCCCTGCCTCTTCTGAGGGGTTTTCAAGGCGCTGGCAAGATCATCGAAAGCGATGCAGGTTGAACCACTGTTTTCCCTCGCAGACAATCAGTCATAGATGATCTGGCTGCGCGATCCGTCCAACGTCATGAAGCCGATGTGCCGCCGATCCTGATAGAACTCGCACGAGGCGACCGACCGATGGGGGGCATGCGCCTTGTTGCGGATTTCAAATTCGATCGTCACCTTCAGCGGATCAACTTGCTCCGTGACGCTGATGCGCCTGTAGCTCTCGTGACTCTCACCATGCAGTTCGAAAAACCGCAGAAAGTTCTCACACCGTGCGATCGGAGTCAGCGCCGGCTCCGAGGCTGCCGGCGAAAGCATCAATGCGTAGGCGCACAACGCGGCCAGGATCGCGGTCATTTCCTCAACCTAACGCCGGCGCCGCCGTCGACCATCTGTCCGTCTTCGAGGAAGATAACGCCCGCTTCACGGAGAGCGCGTTCCAGGACTTCCAGTGTGGCGTTGCGCGGGTTAGACATTCCGGTCTCGAAATTCTGGAGCGTCGCAATGCCGACCTTGGCCGTGTCGGCGAGGTTCTGCTGCGTCCATGATACGAGCGCGCGAGCGGCGCGGCACTGCGTCATCAATTCGATCATCCCCCTTCGATCATCCCCATAGATACCTTCGTGCAAGGCGTTGGTCGCGTCGAGGGGCTTTCGAAAAACCTCTGTCGCGTTTCGCACTTCGCCAACCAGCGCGGTTTCGACGGCAGCCAGGAATGCGTCTGCGTTGCCAAGTTCATCTTGACGTTCGAAACGATGCTGGCGACGTCGGCGGCGACGGTAAAGCACACCGAGATCAGCGATGAAGAGTTTTTCAGCCCGACTGGCGGGGCGACAGTCAATTAACTCGAAGACCGGCTATTTTTTGGCCCGGCGACTTCGGCTTCCGGATCTTTTGCATTCAACGGAACGAGATGCCGGGAAGCCGGTTAACTAGATATGCCAATCAAGGTCAAAGAACCTCCGGCGAGGCCGGACCCGAAGAAGCCACCTGTTCGTCGTCCCGACGAGGAAGAATCGCCACAACCCAAACATGTCGATCCACCGCCGCGAGATGTGCGAGAGGCACCAGTACCAAATCCCAACGGCGATAAGAAATCCTAAGCGTTCCGCAAGCAAAAAAGGGCTCGGCTGCTTCGGGGGGAATGCTATGTCTGTGGCGGAAAAGTCACGCAACTCGAATATCCAGCACTTCAACTGGCGCGAGCTTATTATCCAGCTAAGCGAGGCGTATCGTTGTCCGCGGGTAAAAGGGGACACTCCTCCCGAATTAGCGCCCGCTGCGGAATAAGGTGGTGGGCGTTTTCTTTACCCCGAAAGGGCCCGGCGGCCACCGGCTTGCCAGGCCTTTCTTGTGCTTTGCAGGCTTGCGAGCATCACTTATGCGATTGCTGGAAGCCGGCCACGTCGTATTGAGATACGCTCTTCGGGTTCTTTGAGTTCTGCGGCTGCTCGCCGGCATAGTGTGTTCCCGCATTCCCATCGGGATTGAAGGCAGAACCCGGGGCAGAGCTGGCGTGGCCAGGGGTGGTGCTACCCGTTTCAGAGGTGCCGATCGTTTGGCTGGGCTGACCAGTCGTGCCTGTTACGGTATGGACGTTGGCAGCCAAAGCCGTGCTGGCGGAGGCTATGAACAAGCCGGCGATCATTGGCGTGAGGAGATGCTTCATGGTGTTCTCCTTTGCGTTTCAGGAAGGCGCTCGGGGGTAAGAGCACCCGGCATGAAGCACGAACGCTTTTCGGGCCCGCTTTTATTCCGGTGGCTTCGGCTTCCGGGCCTTTTTTTGTTGGATGATTCTCGGCCCATATTGGCCAAATCTTGGACAGAGGCCGGTAAAAATTCACTAAGTGCTTGATTTTGTGGTACGCCCAAGGGGAATCGAACCCCTGTTACCGCCGTGAAAGGGCGGTGTCCTGACCGCTAGACGATGGGCGCGCTCAGATGAAAGCGGCTTATACTGACGTTGCACGCAACCGGCAACCCGTCTGTGGCCGCTCGCGACAACTTTTTTCCGACCTGTCGAAGCGATCGATTTGCGCGGCCTTGACACCAGTTTCCGGCCGCTGCCCAACAAGACGACCGCGTTGATTTGCGAACTCTTTCAGACGATTGCGAGCCACTTCGACATTGGATCGCCCTGCAACACCAGATTCTGCTTGGTGTCCGGCTGGCCCACTCCGAAATCAGCCCTCGTCACCGCCGCTGCGCCTCCGGCAGCGCCAGTTCCAGTCGCGCTCGGGACCGACATCGACGTGAACCGATTCGGTGTGGCAGTAGGTGCCGACGCCGCCACGGCCGGGCATCGTCCTGATATAGCTCGCCAACTCCCATTTGGAGACGCCGGGCACCTGGATGTCGGCGGCCGCGCAATACATGTGCAGCGAGTTCTTGGCGCCGTTGGCGCGACGGTTGCGGGCAGGGTCGCGATAGCCCGAGGTGACGACCATCTTGCGGCCGTAATGGCCTTCGATCGTCTTCAGTACCCGCACCAGAGACGGCTTCAGGCAGGCCACATCGACGCTTTCGTTCTGCCTCAGCAGCCCGTTGGGCGCCAGGCGCGCCATGCCGGCGGCGGACGCAACCTGATAGGAGCCGCCTTCGTCCTCATTGAGGTCGACGTCGCTTTCATCGTCGAGGCCGGATTTGCGCTTGATCTCGAACAGGGCCGTCTGGCGCACGCCAGGCAGGGCGTCGCTCCCCGTGATGTGACCGGCTTCATCACCGGTCGAAGCCAACTGTATCGGCTTTGCCGTGGAATCGGCCGAGGCCAAAGTGATGATCGGCTTTGCCGCCGCCGGCGCTGGTTTGGCCTGCGCGGCCGGCTGTTCGCCCGATCGCGTGTTGACCAGCGGAGCAGGCGTCGCCGAGGCAGGCGTGGCGCCAAACATCGAGGCCAGGAAGCCTCTTTTCTTCGGCGGCTCGGCTTGCGGCATTTCACCCGCGGTCAAATAGACCGGATTGTTCATCACCGGCGCCGCGGCGGCCTTTGCCGCCGTCACGGCGGCATCGGCGGCGGCGATCTTCTGCGCGACCGCGTCGGTCTGCTGCGCCGTCTGCGCCGGCTGCTGGAAGGCCTGTGGCGTTTGTCCCGCGATCGTTTGAGCGCCGGCCGGCGTTATCAGCGGAAAGGCGGCTTCGGGCTTGGCCATCGGCACGTAGGCGACCGTTTCGGGCAGCGCCGTGTCACCTTCGCTCATCACGGTCGTTTGCGTGGCCATCATCTGCGATGACGAATCGGCGGTGGCGACCGGCTTACTGGTGGTTGCCGCGTGGATGTCCGAAGAGGAGGTATTGTAGCCAGGCATCACGACCGACATTGTCGGGTCGCCGGCCGATGTGCAGGAGGCCAGGAGCACGGAGCAGAGCGCTGCCACGACGGCGCGGCGGTCTCCCTTTGCGAGGCTCCATCCTGCTGATTTCAAAGTCAATTCCCCCTCGATGTCCGGTCGGTTTGTCCTTGGCGCAACGCCTGGGCATCGGCGTCAAGGCAACCTTTGTCTCCGATCCGGAAACGAGACCTGTGTCAAATCAGCAAGCCTGGAAGTATTTTTGCAGTAATCGCCTAATTACGGCCGCTTGATGGTTGACGACACCATTTCGCCCGCTTTTGACGGTCCGTCAACTCACCACACATTACAGTCCGTTACACACGCACCTTCACATAGGTGCCGGGAGCATCGCCCAAGGTTTTCATATGCTTGCCGGGTTTGCGGGCAGGCACGCGGGTGTTGTCCTTGGCCTCTATCCAGTTCTGCCAATGCGGCCACCAGGATCCGGGATGCTCGGTTGCGTTGGCTATCCATTGGGCGAAGTCACCAGTCGGCGCACCGCTGGTCCAGTACTGGTATTTGTTGGATGCGGGCGGATTGACGACGCCGGCGATATGGCCCGATCCCGCCATCACATACTCGACCTCGCCGCCGAAAAATTTCGAGCCGAGGAAGACGGACAGCGCCGGCGCGATGTGATCTTCCCTGGAGGCGAGGTTGTAGATCGGAATGGTGACATCGCCGAGCGAGACCGTGTGCCCCGCCAGTTCCATCGTGCCGCGCGACAGGTTGTTCTCGAGATAGCAATTGCGCAGGTAGAAGGAGTGGTTGGCCGCCGCCATGCGGGTCGAATCGGCGTTCCAGTAGAGCAGGTCGAAGGGCAGGGGTTCCTTGCCGCGCATGTAGTTGTTGACGACATAGGGCCAGATCAGGTCGCCGGACCGCAGCATGTTGAAGGCGGTCGCCATCTTGGTGCCGTCGAGATAGCCCTTTTCATTCATCGATTTTTCCACCGCCGCGACCTGTTCCTCGTCAACGAACACTTTCAGGTCGCCGGCATAGGTGAAGTCGACTTGCGTGGTGAAAAAGGTCGCCGACTTGATGCGGTCGTCGCCTTCCTTGGCCATCAGCGCCAATGCCGCCGCCAGCAGCGTGCCGCCGACGCAGTAGCCGATCGCGTTGACGTCCCGTTCGCCTATGGCTTTCTCGATCGTGTCGAGGCCGTATTGCAATCCTTCCCTGATGTAGGCTTCCCAGTTCTTGGCACCGTGACGCTCGTCCGGATTGATCCAGGAAATGACGAAGACGGTATGGCCCTGCTCGATTGCCCAGCGGATGAAGGATTTCTGCGCGTTGAGGTCGAGTATGTAGAACTTGTTGATCCACGGCGGGCAGATCAGCAGCGGGCGTTTCAGCACCGTCTCGGTTGCCGCCTCATACTGGATGATCTCCGCGACATCGCTGCGGCCGACGACCTTGCCGGGCGTGGTGGCGATGTTCTTGCCGATCTCGAAGGGAGAATAATCGGCCTGGCGCAGCTTCAGGTCGCCCTTGCCAGCGGCGATGTCCTCGGCCAGCATCTTCATGCCGCGCACCAGGTTCTCGCCGTTGGAGGCCACGGTTTCGCGAAACAGTTCCGGGTTGGTCAGAATGAAATTCGACGGCGAGATGGCGTTGGACACCTGCTTGACGTAGAAGCTCGCCTTGTGGCGGGTGTGCTCGTCCAGACCTTCGGCGTGCTCGACCAATTCGGACGCCCAGCGCGAGGTGACGAGATAGGCCTGCTTGAGGAAATCGAAGAAGGCGTTGCGGCCCCATTCCGGATCCTGGAACCGCTTGTCGCCGCGCTCGGGCTTGACGGCATCGTCGGGACTCTCGGCGTTGGGGTTGACGCGCTGGATGGCGTTCGCCCATACGGTCATATAGCCGGCGAACAGCCGCGTCTGCGCTTCGAGCGCGCGCTGCGGGTCGGCAAGCCAGTATTCGCTGAGCTTGGAGAACGTCTTGACCATGTCGACAACCGGTTCGGCGACGTGATCGCGCACTTCGCCGCGTTCGCGCGGCTCGGCCCAAGCGGACGCCGCCTTGCCGGCCTGCTCGACCATCCGCGCCATATTCAACGCGAAGCGCTCCGGATCCTTCACCAGATATTGCTCGACGGTCGAAGGCTCGTCATCTTCCGCTTGGCCCGAATCGGGTGTCTTGGACATGGTTCGCGGGGTTCCTCCCGAAGCGTTTTCTTGACATATTAACATGGGACATCCGGCAGGGTCCAATCTCGCTCTACCCCGGCTGCCAAGGAAACAATATGACGATTAATATTGGCGAGACTGTTTTTTTTGGTGCCGCACGCTTTTGCCGCATCGGCACGGCGGTGATCCTGCTGGGGGTTGCTGGGTGTTCGAGCACGAATACCAGCGGTCCGGTGCCGATGGCCGAGGATGCGGGCCCGAAGGATACCGGCACCTTTCCGAATCTGAACATCCCACCGAAAGTGGCGAACAAACAGTTCACCGAAGCCGAGAGGAATGCGAAACTCGCCGAACTGAAGGCCGACGAGAATGCACAAGCGCCCAAAGGGGGCGCCCCAAAGGTCACCAATCAGGCGACGCTGACGGATCTGGCCAAGCAGCATGGCCCTCAGACGCTGAAGCAGATCGAAGGCAAATGCGACCCCGCCCTCGACCCTACCTGCAAATGAGTATATAGCGCGCGCCCAACGCCCCCGAGTGTCTGGGCTCTTTCGATGTCTGGAACCGCCATGGAAGAATTTCACAAGGTCCGCCGCCTTCCGCCCTATGTTTTCGAGCAGGTCAACCGGCTCAAGGCCAGCGCCCGTTCGCGCGGCGCCGATATCATCGACCTCGGCATGGGCAATCCGGACCTGCCGACGCCCAAGGCCATCGTCGACAAATTGTGCGAAGTGGTGCGCGATCCGCGCACGCATCGCTATTCCTCCTCGCGCGGCATTCCGGGACTGCGCCGGGCCCAAGCGGCCTACTATCAGCGCCGCTTCGGCGTGAAGCTCGACCCCGACACGCAGGTGGTGGCCACGCTTGGCTCGAAGGAAGGCTTCGCCAACATGGCGCAGGCGATCACCGCGCCCGGCGACGTCATCCTGTGCCCCAATCCGACCTATCCGATCCATGCCTTCGGCTTCATCATGTCGGGCGGCGTCATCCGTTCGCTGCAGGTCGAGCCCGATGACGGCTTCATTCCGGCGGTCGAGCGGGGTATCCGCCATTCGATCCCGAAGCCGCTGGCGCTGATCCTCAACTATCCGTCGAACCCGACCGCGCTGGTCGCTTCGCTCGATTTCTACAAGGACGTGGTGGCATTCGCGAAAAAGAACGACATCATCATCCTGTCCGACCTCGCCTATTCGGAGATCTATTTCGACGGCAATCCGCCGCCTTCGGTGCTGCAGGTGCCGGGCGCCATCGATATCTGCGTCGAGTTCACCTCGATGTCGAAGACCTTCTCCATGCCTGGCTGGCGCATGGGCTTTGCCGTCGGCAACGAGCGGCTGATCTCGGCGCTGACCCGGGTGAAGTCCTATCTCGATTACGGCGCGTTCACGCCGATCCAGGTGGCGGCCGCACATGCGCTCAACGGCGACGGCGCCGACATCGCGGAGGTGCGTGAGGTCTACCACAAGCGCCGCGACGTGATGGTCGATGCCTTCGGCCGCGCCGGCTGGACCATTCCCGCCCCTGCGGCCTCGATGTTCGCCTGGGCGCCGATCCCCGAACCTTTCCGTCATCTCGGCTCGCTCGAATTCTCCAAGCTGCTCATCGAACATGCCGACGTGGCCGTGGCGCCCGGTGTCGGCTTCGGCGAACATGGCGACGATTTCGTACGCGTGGCGCTGGTGGAGAACGAGCACCGGATTCGACAGGCGGCGCGCAATATCAAGCGCTTCCTGTCGACCAGCGCCAAGCAGCCCAACAATGTGGTGCCGCTGTCCGCCCACCGGTAAGCCGTAAACAATTTCGATCTGACTTGAGGGACATCGCCTGCTATGGCTGAAGCACTGCGTGTTGGAATTGCCGGACTTGGCACGGTCGGTGCGTCGGTGGCGCGCGTGCTGCGCGACAAGGCAGCGGAACTGACCCGGCAATGCGGGCGCGACATCACCGTCACCGCGGTGTCGGCGCGCGACCGGAAGCGCGACCGCGGCGTCGATCTCTGTTCGGCGACATGGTTCGAAGACCCGGTCAAGATGGCGCAGACCGCCGACATCGACGTGTTCGTCGAGCTGATCGGTGGCGATGAGGGGCCGGCGCGCTCGTCGGTGAAGGCGGCGCTCGAAGCCGGCCGTCACGTCGTCACCGCCAACAAGGCGCTGCTCGCCAAACATGGCGTGGCGCTTGCCGAAATCGCCGAGAAGAAGGGTGTGCTGCTCAACTATGAGGCGGCGGTGGCAGGCGGCATTCCTGTCATCAAGGCGATGCGCGAGGCGATGGCCGGCAATTCGGTCACCCGCGTGTTCGGCATCCTCAACGGCACCTGCAACTATATCCTGACGCGCATGGAGGCCGAAGGCATCTCGTTCGACGCCTGCCTGAAGGACGCACAGCGGCTCGGCTACGCCGAAGCCGATCCGACCTTCGACATCGAGGGCCACGACACCGCGCACAAGCTGTCGATCCTGACCAGCCTTGCCTTCGGCACGAAGATCGCCGCCAACGACATCTACATGGAAGGCATTTCCAACATCACCCAGGCCGATATCCGGGCGGCGGGCGATCTCGGCTACCGGATCAAGCTGCTCGGCGTCGCGCAGCGCACCGAAAGCGGCATCGAGCAGCGCGTCCACCCGACCATGGTGCCGACTGCCTCCGTCATCGCGCAGGTGCATGGCGTCACCAATGCGGTGGCGATCGAGACCGACATCCTCGGCGAACTGTTGCTTTCAGGTCCCGGCGCTGGTGGCAATGCCACCGCCTCGGCCGTCATCGGCGACGTCGCCGACATCGCCAAGAGCCGCCCAGGCTTCCAGCACGGCCCTGTCTTCGGCCGGCCGGCGAAGGAGCTGAAACCCTACAAGAAAGCGCAGATGCGCAGCCATGAGGGCGGCTACTTCATCCGGCTGACCGTCCATGACCGCATCGGTGTGTTTGCCGCCATCGCCAAGCGCATGGCCGACAACGATATTTCTCTGGAATCGATCGTCCAGCATGCGGTCAGCGGCGAGGCGGCGGCGCAGAAGACGGTCATCCTCGTGACCCACGAGACCACCGAGGCCGCCGTTCGCAAGGCCGTCGACGGCATCACCAAGGACGGCCACCTGACCGACAAGCCGCAGGTCATCCGCATCGAGCGGGCAGGGTAGCGCCCGGGCGCCGTCGGGCGGGGCCTCGCCGGCGTCACTTCGCAGATAGCCGTGATCGGCCGGAACGAAACCGCGCCGGCGCCGTTCTCTTGGTCAACAACCAAGGGAGCCGTTTGATGGCCGACACCAACAAGTCCGACAGCCCGAACATCGACGACATCCAGAAGACGCTGGAAAAGCAGATTGCCGAACTGCGCAAGGAGATCACCAAGATCAACGAGAGCATTTCGGCGCGCGGCGCGGAAATGCTGAACGATGCCAGCGAGCAGGCTTCGGACTTCTACGATACGGCCGCGACCCGTGCGTCGCGAACAGCACAGCAGTTGCGCAGCCAGGCCCAGGCGGTTTCAGACGTCGCACGCGAAAACCCGGGCACGACGACCGCTGTTGTCGGCATGATCGGGCTGCTCGGCTTTCTGGCCGGGCTTGCTGTTGGCCAGTCGATGAACGACACGTCGCGCCGCTGGTATTGACCAACACCGAGCCGATGTCGCCGGCTCGGTTTCCGATTTCAGGAATTGATTTCAAGGAGGGGCACCATGGCGTCATCCGTGTTGATCGGCATACTGATCACGTTCCTGGTCATCATTCTGGTCCTCTATCTGGTTCAGCGCCTGCCGCTCGATGCCAGGATGAGACAGATCGTCCAGATTATCGTCATCATCATCGGCATCGTTTCGCTGCTCAGATATCTCGCGGTTTTCTAAGCGGCAATTCGCGTTTCAGGCTGCGCCGGTTCCTCGGGAACAGGCCAGCATCGTTTTAAGAATGCGGTTTAATCGATTGATATCGCAGGCCTTTCGATAAAACTCCCGGCAGGTCTTGCCGTTGTCATGCTCGTTTGACAAAACAGGCGCGCCTCCGGCGGGAGGTGGCATGCAAACGAGGATTTCCCCAATGAATGTGGCCCAGAACATCGTCGCCGGTCTTGACCGGATTCTCACCATGGAGTTGGTGCGCGTCACCGAACGGGCCGCGGTCGCGGCTGCAAGGCTGCGTGGCCGCGGCGACGAGAAGGCCGCCGACCAGGTCGCCGTCGATGCCATGCGCCAGGAACTCAACCGCCTCGCCATCAAGGGCACTGTAGTGATCGGGGAAGGCGAGCGGGATGAGGCGCCGATGCTGTACATCGGCGAGGAGGTCGGCACCGGCAAAGGCCCGGCGGTCGATATCGCGCTCGATCCGCTCGAAGGCACGACGATCTGCGCCAAGAACCTGCCGAACGCGCTCGCCGTCATCGCCATTGCCGAGAAGGGCAGCCTTCTATTTGCCCCTGACGTCTACATGGACAAGATCGCCATTGGCCCGGGCTATGCGGAAGGCGTCATCGACATCGATGCCTCGCCGGCCGAGAACATCGCCAGCCTGGCCAGGGCCAAGGGCGTCACGGTGTCTGACATCACGGCCTGTATCCTCGACCGGCCGCGCCACGCCAGGCTGATCGACGCCGTGCGCGCCACGGGAGCCGCGATCCGGCTGATCGGCGATGGCGATGTCGCCGGCGTCATCCACACCACCGATCCCGATGAGACCGGCATCGATATCTATCTCGGCACCGGCGGTGCGCCGGAAGGCGTGCTGGCGGCCGCCGCACTGCGCTGCACCGGCGGCCAGATGCAGGGCCGGCTGATCCTCGATACGCCGGAGAAAATCGCACGTGCCGCCAAGATGGGCATTTCGAATCCGAAGCGGGTCTACCGGGCGGAGGACATGGCGCGCGGCGATGTGCTGTTCGCGGCCACCGGCGTCACCGACGGCAACATGCTGGCGGGGGTCAAGTTCGGCCGCACCTACATCACCACCCATACGATCGTGCTGCGCTCGTCATCGCGGACCGTACGGGAGATCAAGGCCCGGCATCAGGATCTGGATAAGTTCTAGATCCGCTTGCGAAGCCGCATCGCAGTTGTTAGCCATTCGGTTGCTGCTGACGGTGGCGAGTGGTGCGGTCGGCCAATGATTTCGGTGCGCGGCTGAAAGGCGGAAAGCGTAGTTCTTCTTGAGATCTCCCGCGACGGCGTACGATCCTGAACCGCTTGGCTTCGCCCGCCTTTGGCCTATCCTGCGGCCAATCATGAGTCGGCAAAGCGCATGACGGGCGAAAGGCGCCTTTTCCTCGATGTCAGGCAGTCGGCTACCGGTCTTTCCTGGGAGCACCGGCTGACCGAACGGCAGGACATGATCGCGCTTGCCATCGCGCAGGGTCATGGCGTGCCCGATATCGTCGCGCGCGTCCTGGCCGGGCGTGGCGTGACAGCAGAGCAGACCGAGCGGTTCCTTGATCCGACGATCCGCGACCTGTTGCCCGATCCGGCCTCGCTGACCGACATGGACAGAGCCGCCATCCGCATCGCGGCCGCGGTGATGGCGCGGGAAAAGGTCGCGATCTTCGGCGATTACGATGTCGATGGCGCCGCCTCGTCGGCCTTGCTGAAGCGGTTCCTGACGCATTTCTCCGTGCCGTCGGAAATCTATATCCCGGATCGTATCTTCGAGGGCTATGGTCCCAATCCCGAGGCCATGCGCGAACTCGTCTCGCGTGGCGCGACGCTGATCGTCACCGTCGATTGCGGCACCAACAGTGCCGTTTCTGTCGATGCGGCCAATGCGGCCGGCGCCGATGTCGTGGTGCTCGACCACCATCAGGTCGGCGGCGCCTTGCCGGCCGCAATTGCGGTCGTCAATCCGAACCGCGACGACGACCTTTCCGGGCAGGGCCATCTCTGTGCCGCGGGCGTGGTCTTCCTGGCCCTGGTGCAGACGGCAAGGGTGCTGCGCGGCCTGACCGACGCCACCCTGCCGGATCTGCTTTCGCTGCTCGATCTCGTCGCGCTTGCCACCGTCTGCGACGTGGTGCCGCTCACCGGCGTCAACCGCGCTTTCGTCGTCAAGGGACTGCAAGTGGCGCGCCAGCAGAAAAATGAAGGGCTGGCCGCATTGGCACGGGTTTCGCGGATCGGCGAACCGGTCAGTACATTCCATTTGGCCTACCTGATCGGCCCTCGCATCAATGCCGGCGGCCGCATCGGCGACGCGGCGCTCGGCAGCCGCCTGCTTGCGACAGACGACCCGGTCGAGGCGCGGACCATTGCCGAAACGCTCGACCGACTGAACCAGGAGCGACAGCTGATGGAGCAGGAGATGCTGGCCGCGGCGCGCGCCGAGGCCGACGCCGAGCTTGCGGGAGGAAGCGGGCCGGCGATCGTCGTCACCGCCAGCAACAACTGGCATCCCGGCATCGTCGGCCTGCTTGCCTCGCGGCTGAAGGATCATGCGCGCCGGCCAGCCTTCGCCATCGCTTTCAACGCCAACGGCACCGGTACCGGGTCGGGCCGTTCGGTTTCGGGATTCGATCTTGGGAGATTGGTTCGCGAAGCCGCCGACGCCGGGCTGATCGTCAAGGGCGGCGGCCATGGCATGGCGGCCGGCATCACCGTTGAGCGTGTCAGGCTTGGCGAACTCAGGGCTTTTTTCGAGGAACGGGCGGCAGCCGACGTGTTTCGGCTGCAGGACGAGGAAAGCCTTGCGATCGACGGCGCGCTTGCGGCGGAAGGTGCGACGCTCAGCCTGCTCGAAGCGCTGGAAAGTGCGGGGCCTTTCGGCGCCGGGCATGTCGCGCCGGTTTTCGCGCTGCCGCGCCATCGACTGGCCGATGCCAGGCCGGTCGGCACCAATCATATCCGCGCGGAGCTGCAGTCGGAAAGTGGCGGACGCCTCCAGGCGATCGCCTTTCGCGCCGTCGACACGGCACTTGGCGAATTCCTGTTCAAGAACCGAGGCAAGACAATCCACGTCGCCGGATCGCTGTCGGGCAATTACTGGAACGGCAGCCGCACGGTGCAATTTCGCATTGTCGACGCGGCGCGGGCCTAACCCCTGAGCCGCGGTACTCAGCTGGGCAGCGCATAGCGGAGCAGCGTCACCTGCGCAGACCAGCATAATCAATTGGGGCGGGCGCGGCATCGCTCCGTCAATTGAATGGCACAGCAGGCTTCTGAAGGGGGATAGCTCTAGGCCAGAACCGACTGCAGCCGGGTCAGTTCGCCGATCTGCGCCATGGTCGCCTGGTAGCCGAGCTGGATCGCCTCGTCGGCGCGATGAAATTCGGTGAGGCCGATATGGCTGAGTTTCGGCTGCAGCGACATATCGGGCGGATCGCCGGCAAGCCTGGCGCGCGAGATGCGGTCCTGGATGATGTTGAAGGCCTCGACCATGACACCGGTGATACCGAGGCGCGTCTGATGCGACTGGTGGTCCGGATCCAAGTGGCCGGCGCGGGGGGCGTCCTTCTCGACAACCAGCTCGCCGGCGCTGTGCTTTATCACCGCAGCACGGCCGAACAGGTCGTAATGGAGGTTGACCGCCACGACCAGAGGCTGCTCATAGGCGCGGCAGACCGATACCGGCACGGGATTGACCAACGCTCCGTCGACCAGCACTCGGCCGTTGCAATTCACCGGCTCGAACACGCCAGGCAGTGCATAGGATGCGCGCATGGCCGTGATCAGCGAACCGCTCGACAGCCAGATTTCGTGGCCGGTGCGGATTTCCGATGTGACACAGACGAATGGCTTGGGCAGGTCTTCGAAGCGAACGCCCGCCACATGCTCGCGCAGACGCGCATCCAGTTTCATGCCGCCGAAGAGGCCGCTGCCGCGCAGATTGAGATCGAGCAGGCCGAAGATGCGCCGCCTGGTAAGGCTGCGGGCGAACTCTTCCAACTCATCCAGTTTGCCGGCGAGATAACAGCCCCCGACCAGCGCGCCGATCGAGGTGCCGGCGATCATCGAGACTTCGATGCCCGCCTCATCGAGCGCGCGCAGCACGCCGATATGGGCCCAGCCCCTGGCGCAGCCACCGCCGAGGGCCAGAGAAATTCCTGTTTTCTTGGGAGATTTCGTTTCGGATGCGCCGCCGGGAGAGGACAGGCCATTGGCCTCCCTGACATCTGGTCTGTTACGCAATGACGCCCACTCGAGCATCATGATCTCCCTTGTCCCAAGGCTAATATACGGACGGGCCGTATCGAAATGATGAATCTGTGTGGTTGGTATGAGGCAGAAGGTTCAAGCTCAGGTCTTTCGATACGTGGTTTGCGCATCGAACAGCGGTTTGCTGCCATCGTCGGCAAGCGTCCCCTTGCCGTCGACCAGCCCCACCGTCCGATAAAAGCATGAACGCCGGCCGGTGTGACAGGTTGCGTCGTGGCCCAACACTTTCACGCGGAGCCACAATGCATCCTGGTCGCAGTCGGTGCGCATCTCGATGACATGCTGGAAATTGCCCGAGGTTTCGCCCTTTTTCCAAAGCGCATTGCGCGAGCGCGACCAGTAGTGGGCGACGCCACTCTCCAGGGTCAGCGCCAATGCCTGTGCGTTCATGTGTGCGACCATCAGCAGCATCCCGTCTTCGGCATCGGTGACGACGACGGTAACAAGGCCGGCAGTGTCGAAGCGCGGTGAAAACACCGCGCCTTCCTCCAGAGCCTTCTTGTCTGACGGAGCTTCGGGAAATTCCAGTGCCGACATCGCCGATGTATTTTCCTGTTTGACCATGATCTTATCCGAAAACCGGTTCCCACGTTTCGGGATCATGGTCTAGCGATATCGGCCTAGGCGTTATGCCCGGCCGCCACGCACCATGGTGACAAAACGAACCTGCTCCTCGGGCGTGTCCTTGAAGACGCCGGTGAAGGTGGAGGTGAGTGTGGTGGAGCCCTGCTTGCGGATGCCGCGCATGGCCATGCACATGTGCTCGGCCTCGATCATGACGGCGACGCCGCGAGGGTTGAGCACATCCTGGATAACGCCGGCGATCTGCGCGGTCAGCGCCTCCTGCGTCTGCAGGCGATGGGCAAAGATATCGACGACGCGCGCGATCTTCGACAGGCCGACGACCTTGCCATCCGGCAGATAGCCGACATGCGCCTTGCCGATAATCGGCACCATGTGGTGCTCGCAATGCGAATGGAACTGGATGTCCTTTACGATGACGAGATCATCATAACCGGCGACTTCCTCGAACGTGCGGCCGAGTTCCTCTGCCGGGCACATATCATAGCCACCGAACATCTCGCGGAAGGCCTTGGCCACGCGTTTGGGCGTGTCGATCAGCCCCTCGCGGTTCGGATTGTCGCCGGTCCAGCGCAGCAGGGTGCGAACGGCGGCCTCGACCTCGGCTTCGCTCGGCCGGTCGGTGACCGGCTTTTCCATGTAGGCGGACTGGGGCATGAGTTTCTTGATGACGGCATCCATAAAGGCGTCTCCCGTAGTTCCTCTCTCAGGAGGAACGAGTTGAACGGACCACGACCTTTCGGTGTCGGAAACTCGCCCCGTTTCCAGCCCCGTAAGCGGCGTGAACTTCCCGGCCAGGACAGCGGGCATGCGTCGCCTTGTCGTTACCGGACTGCCAGCATTATATAAGACCGTAGCGAGCGAAAGGAAGACGCGGCAGCGGCAATCGCTGTTCGCTTGGCGGCGACGGATTGGAAAATAATGATCAACGACGTCTACAACGCGAAAATTCTCGGTTTTGCCGGAAACATCGCCCGCATCGGCCGGCTCGATCATCCTGACGCAACCGCAAAGGCCCATTCCAAGCTTTGCGGTTCGACGGTTACCGTCGACCTCAAGATGGCGGACGGCGTGGTTACAGACTTCGCCCATGACGTGAAGGCCTGCGCACTTGGCCAGGCATCGTCCTCGATCATGGCGCAGCATGTCGTCGGCGCGAGTGCCGAGGAGTTGCGCGCGGTGCGCGATACGATGCTGAAGATGCTGAAGGAAAATGGCGAACCGCCGGAAGGGCGCTTCGCCGACCTCAAATATTTGGAGCCGGTGCGCGACTACAAGGCACGGCATGCCTCGACCATGCTGACCTTCGACGCTGTGGTCGACGCGATCGGTCAGATCGAAAAGAAGCGCGCCGAAGAAGCGGCTTGAGTTTGGAATGTCGCGGTATGGTGCACCAGCTTCGCGGCCGGACTGGCCGTGGGCTGCTATTTGCCTGGAGCCTTGCCGTCGCATTTGCGTCGAGCGGCGGACGAGCCTGTCAGCTCTGACCGGTGGACACCTCCGGTCGACAGACAGCCGTTTCGCCGCTCGCGCCCATGACAGGGTAGGGGCGGGGATTGCGTTCTCTTGTGGAAGCCCACATCTATCGCGTGGAAATGCGATACGGAGAACAGCGGTGGATCCGCATGGACATGGGGATAGCGCCGGACCGGCAAGGCATGGCCGCAACTGGCCCGGCCCGTGGCGCAAGACGCCGGGGCGCCTTTTCGGCACGTCTCTCGTGCGACTCTACCAATTGACGCTGTCCGGCTTCATCGGCAATTCCTGCCGGCATTTGCCGACCTGTTCCGAATATATGCATGAAGCCATCGCCCGCCACGGCCTGTGGGCCGGCGGCTGGATGGGATTTTTCCGCGTGCTGCGCTGCGGGCCATTCGGCACGCACGGCATCGACCTGGTGCCGGAAGTGCTGGCGGACCGTTATGTCTGGTTCATGCCTTGGCGCTATTGGCGGATCGGCAGAAAAGGCGGCAAAGCTAGCAGCAGAGGATAGTCCGGAAACGGGTGGCGACGCCTGCGGGCCGAGGTGACTCTGAGACCTCCAGGATATGAGGTTTGCCATGATGTCGCTGTTTCTTGCCATTCACATCCACGCTGCAAAACGGGGCGATGGATTGCTGCCCGAATTTCTCGGAGCAAGGCCGCAGCCCGGCGACCTGCCGAAAGCCATGAATGAAAACCCGACCAGCTCCGCTCCAGTCGTCAAAGGTGCTTCAAAACCTGATCCGCATCTGCGCAAGGACGTTCGAAAGCCGGTCATCCTTAGGCTGCGTTTACGATCCGGTAGGGTTAACGCGAACCTGCATAAAGACTGCGCATTTGAGACAAAATCGAGACAAGAGACCTCGTTAAGCCGCTTCCCAAACCCCCTTCTGGAGCGAGCAGAAAAATGCGTAATGTCGATCGGCTTCCTTTTATCCTGGCCGGAGTCCTCTTCCTGCTCGCCTGGCTGCTGGGGTTTCCGATGCGCGCGCAGTCGGCGCCGCTGGAGGATGTGCAATGCACGCTGATCGCCGACGCCGCGACGGGCAAGACGCTCTACCAGGACGGGGTATGCGACCAACGGTTCAGTCCCGCCTCGACGTTCAAGGTGCCGCTTTCGCTGATCGGCTATGATGCCGGGATCCTGAGCGATGAGCATACGCCAACCTGGAACTACAAGCCGGAATTCAATGCGGTGAAACGGGACCAGAAGGCCGTCGATCCGGCGATTTGGGAACGCGATTCGGTTCTCTGGTACTCGCGCGAGATCACGCGCCGGCTCGGCAACGAAAAGTTTGCCGGTTATGTCTCCAGGTTCAATTATGGCAACGGCGACGTTTCCGGCAATCCCGGCAAGGATGATGGGCTCACCCGTTCCTGGGTCAACTCCTCGCTGCAGATCACGCCGGTCGAACAGGTCGCCTTCCTGCGCCAGGTGCTCGCCGGCAAGATGCCGGTGTCGGCGAAGGCGCATGAAATGACACGCGCCATCATGCCGAGCTTCAAGGCTGGCGATTGGGCCGTTCAGGGCAAGACCGGCAGCACCCGGCTCGGCGAGGGTGGCAAGGGCAGGCGCTCGCTCGGCTGGTTTGTCGGCTGGGCGCAGAAAGACGGCCGTCAGGTCGTGTTCGCCCGGCTCGTCGTCGATGCCAAACGGACTGACATGCCGAAGGGGTTGGCGACACGGGCCGCATTCCTGAAGGACCTGCCGCAACTGATCCGGTGAGCCGGGCTTTACGGCGGCGGCATCTGCTCATAAAAGACTGCCGCCGCCGGACGCCTCCGGCTAACCTGATGCACGCCGCAGGCCCGAACCGCTGTCGACGTGCATTTTTACCACCCGCGCTCGTTTGCGGGACTGGATAGGAGATTTCAATGCTGAATTCCGTTTCCCTGACATTTCCCGATGGCTCCGTCCGCGAATACGACGCGGCGATGACCGGTGCCGGTCTCGCCGAATCGATCTCGAAGTCGCTGGTCAAGAAGGCGGTCGCCTATGCCATCGACGGCACCGTGCGCGACCTCAGCGATCCGCTCGGCAAGTCCGGCAAGGTTGAGATCATCACCCGTGACGACCCGCGCGCGCTGGAACTCATCCGTCACGATGCCGCGCACGTGCTGGCGGAAGCCGTGCAGGAGATATGGCCGGGAACGCAGGTGACCATCGGGCCGGTGATCGAGAACGGATTCTACTACGACTTCGCCCGCAACGAGCCGTTCACCCCGGACGATTTTCCGGTGATCGAGAAGAAGATGCGCGAGATCATCGCGCGCAACAAACCGTTCACCAAGGAAGTCTGGTCGCGCGAGAAGGCGAAGAAAGTCTTTGCCGAAAAGGGCGAGCGCTACAAGCTTGAACTGATCGATGCCATTCCCGAGGACCAGGACCTCAAGATCTATGCGCAGGGCGACTGGTTCGATCTCTGCCGTGGCCCGCACATGGCCTCGACCGGCCAGATCGGCAACGCCTTCAAGCTGATGAAGGTGGCCGGCGCCTATTGGCGCGGCGACTCGAACAACCCGATGCTGACGCGCATCTACGGCACGGCCTGGGCCGACCAGGCGCAGCTCGAAGCCTATCACACGATGCTGGAAGAAGCCGAGAAGCGCGACCATCGCAAGCTCGGCCGCGAGATGGACCTGTTCCATTTCCAGGAGGAGGGGCCAGGCGTAGTCTTCTGGCATGCCAAGGGCTGGAAGATGTTCCAGAACCTTGTCAACTACATGCGCCGCCGCCTCGACGAACAAGGCTACCAGGAGGTCAACGCGCCGCAGGTGCTCGACAAGAGCCTGTGGGAGACGTCAGGCCATTGGGGCTGGTATCGCGACGCCATGTTCAAGGTGACGGTTGCGGGCGACGACACCGATGACGACCGCATCTTCGCGCTGAAGCCGATGAATTGCCCGGGCCATGTGCAGATTTTCAAGCATGGGTTGAAATCATATCGCGATCTGCCCGTAAAGCTTGCGGAATTCGGCAATGTGCATCGCTACGAGCCGTCGGGCGCGTTGCACGGGCTGATGCGCGTGCGCGGCTTCACGCAGGACGATGCGCATATCTTCTGCACGGAGGAGCAACTGGCGTCGGAGTGCCTGCGCATCAACGACCTGATCCTGTCGACCTATGCGGATTTCGGTTTCGACGAAATCAGCGTGAAGCTGTCGACGCGGCCGGACAAGCGTGTCGGCACCGACGAAGCCTGGGACCATGCCGAGGCGATCATGGGCAGCGTGCTTGAGACGATCAGGTCGAGGTCCGGCAACCGGATCAAGACCTCGATCAATCCGGGCGAGGGCGCCTTCTACGGGCCGAAGTTCGAATATGTGTTGAAGGATGCCATCGGTCGTGAATGGCAGTGCGGCACGACGCAGGTCGATTTCAACCTGCCGGAACGCTTTGGCGCCTTCTACATCGGCTCGGATTCGGAGAAGAAGCAGCCTGTCATGGTGCATCGCGCCATCTGCGGTTCGATGGAGCGCTTCCTCGGCATCCTGATCGAGAACTATTCCGGCCATTTCCCGCTGTGGTTCGCTCCGTTGCAGGTGGTGGTGGCAACGATCACGTCGGACGCCGACCAGTATGCGACCGAAGTGGTGGCAAAGCTCAAGGCCGCCGGCTTGTCTGTGGAAGCGGACCTGCGCAACGAGAAGATCAACTACAAGGTCCGCGAGCACAGCCTGGCCAAGGTGCCGGTCATCCTCGTCTGCGGCAAACGCGAAGCGGAAGAGCAGACGGTCAACATGCGCCGCCTGGGTTCGCGCGACCAGGAGTCGCTCGGCCTTGCCCAGGCGATCGCACAACTGAGCGAAGAAGCCATCACACCCGATCGCCGGCGCAAGCGCGCTGCCTGAACGAAAACGGATTCGATCGAATGGCGGTGGAGCGATCCACCGCCATTTTCACATCCCTGTCACGCCGATCTAGTAACGAGCCCCTATGCTCAAGCTGAAATTGCGCCAACGACCCTTTCCCGAGCTTTCCTACGCCAATCCGCGCCAGCCGGCATTGGCGCGCTGGTTCATTCACTCCGTCGAAGGCCTTTCAGGCCGCGATCGTTTCGCGGTGCTCTATGATTTCTGGCGCCGCCAGGTGGTGCCGAGCGGCGAGCGCATCTTCAGCCGCATGCTCGAGCTGATCGACGTGCGGATGCAAATAGCCGGCCAATGGCCGCCGAAAGACCTGCCCGAAACGCCGCTGGTGATCGTCGCCAATCATCCATTCGGCATCGGCGACGGCATCGCCGCGCTCTCGCTGGCCGAGCAGTTGGGGCGGCCGTTCCGGGTGATGATCCACAAGGATCTGCTCAAGATCCGCGAGATGGAACCCTATTCGCTGCCGATCGATTTTTCCGAAACCAAGGAAGCGTTGAAGAACAATCTGGCGGTGCGTCATGAGGCGGTGCGGCTGCTGAGGGAAGGCGTCACCATCGTCGTGTTTCCGGCCGGCGGCGTCGCCACTGCGCCGAAGGGTTTCGGCCGGGCAATCGACCTGCCATGGAAGATGTTCCCGGCCAAGCTGATCCAGGACGCCAAGGCTTCAGTGGTCCCGATGCATTTCTCAGGACAGAACGGCCGACTGTTCCACCTCGTCAGCGGCCCGATGAACATGGCCGAGCGCGACGGGCGCGTGGCAAAGTTCGTCGGCAAAACATCGCTGACTTTGCGCACCTCGCTGCTCATCCACGAATTCGCGCGGCTCTCCGGCCGGTCGATCGAGGTGCGTGTCGGCGATGTGCTGACCTGGAATGATCTGCAGTTCTTGCGCGACCGCAAGGCGCTGCTCGAGCGGCTTTATCGCGGCGTCTTCGACCTGGCGCCGCCTTTACCGCGCCGCCGGATTCCATTTTTGCCCGCACGGACCAAACTGGCCGCTTAGCAACGTTTCGCCTTGATATATCACTAATATATCATGCGGACGACCGGTCGCGGCCAGGCCGATTCCGGCGGCCCCCCTAATCCGCGCCTTCCTCGGGATCCATCGCCGCGGCTTCGGTGGCCAGAACCTCGATCTCCTGGTTCTGCCCTCCCACGACCGTGAAATCCTTTTGATAAATACGGTCGCGGTTCTTGGCGATGATGGTGTAGTCGCCCTCGGCAAGCACCATCGAGGCGAAGGCGCCGACGGTCTCCTTGATCGGATCGCCGGATTCATTGAGCAGCGACCACGACGTATCGGCGATGGCTTCACCGCCGGCTTCGCGTACCAGCTTCATCGTGATTTCGGCGGCGTGATGCTCGACGGTGGCCTCGGTCAGCTTGCCGGCCTCGACGCGGATGTCGGAGCGGATGACCGCATTGACCGCGCCATAGGTCGAGACGACGTGATAGATGCCGGCATTGAGCCGCACGACGCTGTTGGGCTCGACATCGGGAATGATCAGCGCGCGGTCGCCATTGGGTGCGGCATGGCCCTCGTAGATCGAGAAGCGCAGCTTCTTCGGCGGTATGCGCACGCCACCGGACAGAACCGCGTCGAGCTTCAGGCCGCCGGCATCGAGCACGAGGCTTTCCCGCTTGGCGTCCTTGCCGACCGTGATGCGTTTGGTGGCGCCGGCGCGGCCATAGGAGGCATGAACCAGGTAGCTGCCGGGCTCGAGCTGGAAGACGGCGTTGCCGCCATGGGCGGAAGCCACCATCGGCAATTTGCCATTGACGGCTTCAGGCTTGAAGACGCGCCAGACGAGGCCCCGGGTGATGTCGGCGCCCTTGTCGGTCAGCTGGGCGGAAAGCGTGATCGAGCCGCCGCCGCCCAGCGCGAGCGGCGTTTCGCTTTTGGGCGTCGCATAGCTCGAAATTCCGGGAAGTTTGAGGTCGCTTATGCCGTCCTTTTCCTGCGCAACGGCCATGGCGACCGGCAGCAAGAACAGCACGGCACAGAGCCGAAGCAGGAAAAGTCGCAGTCGCCCCTCAAACATGCCTTGCGTTGAAGCCCATGGCGGTGGCAATTTCAAGGCTTAAGAGTCCGATCCGCGACTCTTCAGTCCGGCGCTCGCGCGCCTTTGCCCGAGCCACCCGAATTCCCGATGGTGCGCTTCAGCTCAAAACAGAGTGTCCAGGAGACTTGCGCCCATGGCGTCGCCTATCATCGACTTCCTGCTGACCCGAAATTCAGCGCCGATTCCCGACCTCAAGGAGCCTGCGCCCAGCGATGCCGATATCGCGACGATGATCGCCGCCGCGACGCGCGTACCCGATCATGGCCGGCTGGAACCCTGGCGCTTCATCCTCTATCGTGGCGATGCTCGTGTCGAGATCGGCAGGAAGCTGGCGGAACTTGCCGAACAGCGGGAAGGGCCGCTGCCCGAGGGCCGCCGCAATCAGGAATTGGCGCGCTTCTCGCGCGCGCCGCTGGTGATCGGCGTGGTGTCGGTGCCGAAAGAGAATCCCAAAATACCGCAATGGGAGATGTTCCTGTCCGGCGGCATGGCGGCGATGAACCTGATGATATCAGCCAACGCGCTGGGCTACGGCACCAACATGATCAGCAACTGGTATTCCGATGTGCCGGAGGGCAGGGCGATCCTTGGACTGGCGCCGCGGGAGCGCGTCGTCGGTTTCATCCATATCGGCTCTTATGCCGGCCCCGCGCCGGAGCGGCCACGGCCTGATCCGGCAAAGCTCTACGCCGACTACACCGGGCCTTGGGCGGGCTGAATGTTCTACGAGCCGTCCAAGGGGCATGGGCTGCCGCACGATCCGTCGAAGGCGATCGTGGCGCCACGCCCGATCGGCTGGATATCGACCCTGAACAAGGCTGGCGAGATCAATCTCGCGCCGTACTCCTTCTTGAACGCCATTTCGACGCGGCCCTTCATCGTCTGGTTCTCCTCGGAGGGCGAGAAGGACAGCGCCTCCTTCGCCGAGGAGACCGGTGAGTTCGTCGCCAACCTGGTCGGCCGCGATCTGGCGGAGAAGATGAATTACACGTCCGTCAATGCGCCGCGTGGCGTCAATGAGTTCGTCTATGCCGATCTCGCCATGGCGCCTTCGCGTCTCGTCAGGCCGCCACGTGTGGCGGTAGCGCCTGCCGCGCTCGAATGCCGGGTGACTGAGATCTTTCGCCCGAAGGCGCTGAATGGGGCGCCGACGAGCGCCGTCGTCGTCGCCGGCGAAGTGGTGGGCGTGCACATCGACGATGCTTTTCTGAAAGACGGCCTGTTCGACGTCACCAAGGCTGGCAACGTGGCTCGCCTCGGCTACATGGACTATGCCAGCGTCAACGAAATCTTTTCGATGCGCCGGCCGCGCTGGGGCAAGGAATAGATTCCAGGCTTTGGCAAATCACAGCGCGTTGACGGCATTCGGTCGCCGAGCTGTCAAGGCGGCGCGCATGGTAGCGATTGGCGCGTCTAGGCGGAAATCCCCGCCGCCCTCGCGCGTGCCAGAAGCCGCTCGGCGAGCCGCAGATGAGGACGGTCGAACATTTTGCCGTCGATGCCGACGACGCCTGGATTTCCGGCAGCCGCGAACGCCGCGACGATCGCCGCCGACTGTTTCACCGCCTCGGACGATGGCGTGAAGGCGGCATTGATGACGGGCACCTGATCGGGGTGGATCGCCATCTTTCCCGTAAAGCCGTCACGCTCGGCTTCGGCGCATTCCGCGCCGAAGGCTGCCATGTCGCGAAAATTCGGGAAAACGGTGTCGATCGCCGCGACTTCCGCGGCGCCGGCCGCCAGGATGGTCGTCAGGCGGGCGTGGCGGAACACGTCGGTGTAGCGGCCGTGCCCGTCGCGGGCTGAGCGAGCGCCGATCGCCGCCGAGAGGTCTTCCGCGCCCCAGGTGAGGCCGGCGAGCCGCGCGCTCGCGCCGGCATAAGTCGCCGCGGCAAGCACGCCAGCCGGGGTTTCGGTGATGATCGGCAGGATCTTGATGGAGCCGTCGGGCAGGCCGTTCTCCGCCTCGCGAACCCTGAGCTTTGCCGAGAGCTGCTGGACGTCCTGCCCGCTGTTGGACTTGGGCAGCATGATGCCGTCCGGTCGCGCCGGGATGAGCGCGCCAAGATCATCATCCGTCAGTGCGCTCGCCAGATCGTTGACCCTGATATAGATCGCCGAGCCGGTTTGCCCCCGGCGTTCGGCGACAAAGCGCGCCGCGACCTCTCGCGCCGTTGCCTTGTTGTGCGGGGCCACGGAGTCCTCGAGATCGATGATCACCACATCGGCGTCGGCGCCAAATCCCTTTTCCAGCTTGCGCTCGGAATCACCGGGGACAAACAGCAGCGAGCGCATCAGGTGGTCTTCTTCAGCATCATCGCCTGCCTGGCGCATTTGGCGACCAGATCACCATGCTGATTATAGGCGCGGTGTTCGAATTCGACGATGCCGCGATCGGGCTTCGACTTGGACTCGCGTACCGAGACAACCGTTGTCTCGACGCGGATGGTGTCGCCATGGAAGACCGGATGCGGAAACACGGTTTCCTTCATGCCGAGATTGGCGACCGTCGTGCCGACCGTGATGTCGTTGACCGAGATGCCGATCATCAGACCGAGCGTGAACAGCGAGTTGACCAGCGGCTTGCCCCATTCGCTCTTCGCGGCGAAATCGAAGTCGATATGCAACGGTTGCGGGTTCAACGTCATCACCGAAAACAGCATGTTGTCGCTCTCGGTCACGGTCTTGCGCAGCGTGTGCTGGAAGACGTGGCCGACGACAAACTCTTCGAGGTATAGTCCGGCCATTCTCCGTCTCCTGCGCTGTCTGACGGTTGATAGGCGCTGCATCCGGCGCTCGCAAGCCAGTTAATGAACATGGTGAACGGTTCGTAAACCATTTCTGCCTACCGTCTGCACGGGGCTGGAAACCTTCCGGCAAAGGGCGTTGGCAGGCGGCATGGTTGTTGTTTCGCATTTCCTGAAATGGATCTACACGGCCAGGGTGTCGGAGCGTGCCGCGGCGGCCAATGCGTTGGCCCGGGCCTATGTCAATTCCGAATTGCCGTTCGAGGACCGCTGCGCCGCCGAAGCGGCGCTGACGCTGCTGCTCGACGATGCCTCGTCGAAAGTGCGGCTGGCAATGGCCGAAGCGCTTTCGATGAGCCACCACGCGCCGCTGCAGATCATCAGTGCGCTGGCGTCCGACCAGCCGGAGGTGGCCGGCGTCGTGCTGGCGCGCTCACCGCTGCTCACCGACGCCGATCTGATCAACCGCGTCGCGGCGAGCCCGAAGGCAACGCAGAAGCTGATCGCCGACCGCCCGCTCGTCTCGATGGCGCTGGCGGCGGCCATCGCCGAGATCGGCGAGGCGGAAGCCTGCGCTGTCCTGCTGGCCAACAGCGGCGCTGAGATTGCTTCGCTGAGCTTCCGCCGCATGGCCGAACGCCACGGGCATCTCCCACGGGTGCGAGAAGCGCTGATATCGGATGCCCGCCTGCCTGCCGACTGCCGGCACATGCTGCTCGTCAAGCTCGGCGAGACATTGAAGACGTCGCCGCTGGTCATGGCCCTGATGGGCGCCGCGCGTGCCGACCGCGTCATGCGCGATGCCTGCGTCAAGGCCTCGGTAACGCTGATCGAGGGCACGCGGCAGGAAGAGCACGCCGCGCTGATCGAACATCTCAGGCTGCGTGGCGATCTCACGGCGAGCTTCCTCATCCGCACCATCGCGCATGGCAAGGTCGATTTCTTCGGTTCCACGCTGGTCGCGCTCGGCCAGCAGCCCGAGCAGCGGGTGAGGGCGCTGCTGGCAGGCGGGCATGATGTGGCTTTACACGCGTTGTTCCGTAGCGCCGGCCTCGCCGTCTCCACGCATGCGATTATCCTGCGTGCGCTGAAAATCTGGCGGGAGGTCGCCAATGGCAAGCGCATTGCCGGCGTGCAGGAAGTCAGCTGGCTGATGCTCAAGGAATTGGGCGGGCAATCCGCGGAAGGCGATCTTGCCGCCCTGGTCAAGTCGATCCATCTCAACGCGCTGCGCGAGAACGCACGCGGCCATGCACTGGCGATCGCGGCGGCTTAGGGCGGTTCAGATGGAATCGTTGACCCCGCTCTAATTCTTTTTTCTGCGCAATTCAGGAAAACCGCTGCGCACTCTTCCTGAATTGCTCTAGCCTCGGTCTTTCGCGAAGAAATCCGGAAAATCCTCGATCGCGGCGGCGATGATGCGCAGCGAGGCTGCGATCTGCAGCATTTCACCGGCGCTGCTTCGCTGTGTGATCATAGCCGCATACTGTCTGGCGACGGTCACGGTTGAAGTCTGCGGCTCGCCTGGCCGCCGGAACAACAGCTCGCGCGCCAGTCCGCGCAGAAAATTCGAGATCGAGAGGGTCGTTTCGGCTGCCAAGGTGGAACTTTGCAGCGCGTGGCGCAGGCGCAGGATTTCGACGCCAACGGTGACACCGGCTATGCTGCCGTCCAGAACCGCATCGCCTTTTTTTCCAATGCGCTGCGTCTGCGACATCAGTTGATTGACCCGATCATAGGCGAGACTCTCGAAAGCGGTACGTCTTGGCACACGCTCATGCAAGCAGAGGCGCGCCAGGTCTTCGCGCATCACACGCACGATGCGGTTGACGAAGATCCACGGATCGGAGGGCAACACAACGATGAAAACACCGATTGCCAGCAGGATGCCAACCAGGATCGATGCGCAACCCGCCAGGAAAGGGCCGGGATCATAGGTCATCGCCTGATGCGGGCTGAGGAAAGCCAGAAAATTGATGGCAAAGGCCGTCGCCACGCCAACATAGCGCGGATTGGCCATCGCCAGCGCGGCAGGCACCAGGATCGGCACGACGAAGATCGTGAACCAGCCGAAGCCGGGCAAGGCGGGCAAGGCGATCTGACCGACAACGAAGGCAAAGGGCAGGGCCAGCAAGGTGCCCTTGAAAAAGCCCCAGGCCACTTGCACGGGATCGGGGCGGGCGGCGAACAGGCTGGAGACGACGGAGACCAGGATGACCGTGCCCGCGGCTTCCGACCATTTCGTCGTCAGCCAGAAGGCCGCGACCAGCAAGGTGGCGAGTGCCGCGCGCACAGCGTTGCGCGAGGCCGCATGGTAGTCGCGGTGTACCACCAGCGCCGGCTGCTTGCGCACACGGGCGGCGCGCGGGGCTGGCGCACGCAACGCGTCGAGGCCGCGCAGCACCTGCTTCAAGGCTTCCGCGAAATCGGCGGCGATGGTCAGGCGAGTGATGGTGCCGAGCCTCTCATCACCTTGCCCATCCGGCATGTCCGGCATCTGCCGTGCCTTGGCGGCGATGGTATCGAGCCGCACCACCCACGGCGTGGTGTCCTCGAGAGCGCCTGGTTTGCCTGCGAGTTCCCTGACCAGGGTATGCAGGTCGGCGCGCACGGGAATGAGCGCCGCGTTCTTTGGCGCGGCATGGGCATGCAGTGCGCGCGCGGCCGACAGAGCGGACAGAAGCTGGCCGATGGTGCGCCGGACCGGATGCGCGCGGGTCGCCAGGCTCGGCGCCTCCAGCCTTGCATAGACGCGCATTTCACCAAGTATCTCCGCTTCGGCGATCAGCTTTCGGTGAAGATCGGCCAAGACCGCGCTGTCGCGGCCGGAAAATGCACCGCCCGCATAAATGGCAAGGTCGAGAATGGAGCGCTTCAGCCTTTCGATGATGGCATCGCCCGCCAGCTTCGGCAGGATCAGCCGGCTGGTCACGCCGGCGCAGACTATGCCCAGCACGATTTCAGCGCAGCGTGCGACCGCCAGATCGACCACGAGATGGGGTTGGCCGAAAGCCGGCAGGCCAATGATCATCGCGGTGTAGCCGGCAAGCGCCGCGCCATAGGCCTCGGGATTGCGCAGCAGCGACGAGACGAAGGTGCTGATGCCGATCCAGACGGCAAGCACGGTCACCAGCAGCCACGGATTGGAGCCGAAGACCGTGGTGATGGCGATTGACGCTAATCCGCCCGCCAATGTGCCGAGCAGGCGGTAGAAGCCTTTGGCCAGCACCATGCCCGCGACCGGCTGGGCAACGATGAACACCGTCATCATCGCCCACTGCGGATGGTCGAGCTTGAGGGCGTAGGCGGCCAGCAGCGCGATCAGGCCGGCCGAAACGGTTCTAAGGGCGAAGATCCAGTCCGAGCGCGTGGGTCGCGTCAGGTCGGCGAACCGTGTCCCGAGATAATCTTTCAGCCGCGCCCCGATCACATGTTCGACTCCGTACCCGCACGGACAAGGTAGAGCAGGGGGCGCTCAGATATCCAGCACTTCCGTTTCGGCGAATTCGGCACGTTCCTGGATGAAGCGGAAGCGAGCCTCCGGCTTGGTGCCCATCAGCGCGTCGACCGCGTCCTTGGTCGCCGCCTCGGCATCGATCACATCGACCCGCAGAAGCGTGCGCTTCCTCGGATCCATGGTGGTCTCCTTGAGCTGCGAGGCCATCATTTCACCCAGGCCCTTGAAACGGCCGAGCTCGACCTTGCCGCGTCCGGTGAATTCAGTGCGCAGGAGCTCGTCCTTGTGCGCGTCGTTGCGGGCATAGGCCACCTTGCCACCTTGCCTGATCGAGTAAAGCGGCGGCACCGCCAGATAGAGGTGACCGCCACGCACCAGCGCCGGCATCTCCTGATAGAAGAAGGTGATCAGCAGAGAGGCGATGTGGGCGCCGTCGACGTCGGCGTCGGTCATGATGATGACGCGGTCGTAGCGCAAATCCTCGTCGCGATACTTGGAGCGCGTGCCGCAGCCGAGCGCTTGGATCAGGTCCGATATCTGCTGGTTGGCGGCCAGCTTGTCATTGCCGGCGCTGGCGACGTTGAGGATCTTGCCGCGCAACGGCAGCACTGCCTGGCTGGCCCGGTCGCGCGCCTGCTTGGCCGAGCCACCGGCGGAATCGCCTTCGACGATGAAGAGTTCCGCACCGGCGGCGGCGTTCTGCGTGCAGTCGGCGAGTTTGCCCGGCAGCCGCAGCTTGCGCACCGCGCTCTTGCGCGACACTTCCTTTTCCTGGCGGCGGCGTACGCGCTCGTCGGCGCGAGCGATCACCCATTCGAGCAGCTTCGAGGCTTCCTGCGGATTGTCGGCCAGCCAATGGTCGAAGGGATCGCGGATCGCGGTCTCGACGATCCGGATCGCCTCGATCGTCGCCAGCCTGTCCTTGGTCTGGCCAACGAATTCCGGTTCGCGGATGAACACCGAAAGCATGCCCGCCGCCGAGATCATCACGTCTTCCGAGGTGACGATCGAGGCGCGTTTGTTACCGACAAGATCGGCATAGGCGCGCAGGCCGCGCGTCAGCACGTTACGGAAGCCGGCCTCGTGGGTGCCGCCTTCGCCGGTCGGGATGGTGTTGCAGTAGGAATTGATGAAGCCGTCGCCGCCGAACCAGGTCACCGCCCATTCGAGCGAGCCATGGCCTCCTTGCCTGTCGCTCTTGCCAGAGAAGATTTCCCGCGTCACCTGAAATTCGTCGCCGAGCGACGCCTTGAGGTAGTCCTTGAGGCCGCCAGGGAAATGGAATTCCGCCTTGGCCGGCGTCTGATCCTTTTCCTTGATCAGCGAGGGGTCACAGGTCCAGCGGATCTCTACACCGCCAAACAAATAGGCTTTCGAACGCGTCATGCGGTAGAGCCGCGCCGGTTCGAACGCCGCGCCCTTGCCGAAGATCTGCTCGTCGGGATGGAAGCGGATCCTGGTGCCGCGCCGGTTGTGCACTTCACCGAGATGCTCAAGGCCACTCACCGGAATGCCGCGCGAAAAGCGCTGGCGGTAGAGCTGCCGGCCACGCGCGACCTCGACCTCGAGATGGTCCGACAGCGCGTTGACGACGGAAACGCCGACGCCATGCAGGCCGCCTGACGTCTCATAGACCTTCGAGTCGAACTTGCCGCCCGAATGCAGCGTCGTCATGATCACTTCGAGCGCGGGCTTCTTGTATTTCGGATGCGGGTCGACCGGGATGCCGCGGCCATTGTCGGTGACGGTGAGAAAGCCATCGGCCGAGAGTTCGACATCGATGAAGGTGGCGTGGCCGGCAACCGCCTCGTCCATTGAGTTGTCGATGACTTCGGCGAACAGGTGGTGCATGGCCTTGTCGTCGGTGCCGCCAATATACATGCCTGGCCGACGACGCACCGGCTCCAGACCTTCCAGCACCTCGATATCGGCGGCGCTGTAGCCCTCGCTGCCGTCCTTGGACGCCGCCGGGCGTTTTGCCGCCTGGACCAGCGGATCCGCCGGGCGCGCGGCCGCCCGAACCGGCTGCGGCTGCTTGTCCATATTGGCGAAGAGATCGTTGTTTTCGTCCATGCCTGCCATAGAGTCCGATGCTGCGAATCACCCGTCGATACTGCCACGCTTTTCAGCGCCAAGCGACGGAGGTTCCTGTTACGTTCGGGGGTCTAGCCCCTCTTATCCTAAAACCATTCGATAACCAAGCGGCCGGAAATAGATCAAATGCGGCCGTGCGGGATACCTGATTCTTTAACAATGCCGCCTAGCGTGAGCCCAACATAACAAGAAACTGCGGGCATCAGGGGTTTCGGCGTGAAGGGCAAGGCCATAACGATGATCGGCATCGCCGCCGTTTTCGGCGCGATCTCGATCTTTGCCGCGGATTTCTGGGTAAAGAGCCAGGCCAAGGCCGATGTCGGGGAAAAGACGGCGTCGATCGCCACTCCAGCGCCGCCCAGGATCGAATTCAAGACCATCGTCGTGGCGAACGCGCCGTTGCGTTACGGCATGGAGATCGACCGCGCCAAGCTCAGCGAAATTCCGTGGCCGCAGGATTCCCTGCCGCAGGGCGCCTTTGCCACCGTCGACGGATTGCTCGGCGAAGGCGGCCGCGTGGTGCTGTCACCGATCGAGGTCAACGAGCCGGTGCTGCTGGCCAAGCTGTCGGGACCAAACGGCCGTGCGACGCTCTCCAACATGCTTGCGCCCGGAATGCGGGCGGTCACCATCCGGACCGACGAGATCGCCGGCGTCGGTGGCTTCGTCACGCCGGGCGACCGGGTCGATGTCGTGCTGACACGCGATGCCGGCGCAATCCAGGAAGTGGCCAAGAATGCCCAAGGGGCTGCAGGTTCGACCGTCACCTCCGAAATCGTCGTCGCCGATGCCAAGGTGCTCAGCGTCGGCCAGGGCGCCGACGAGCGTCAGACGACGCCGCAGGTGGCCAATTCCGTGACCATCCAGGTGACGACCGATGGCGCGCAGAAAGTGGCGCTTGCCCGCACCGTCGGCACGTTGTCGCTGTCGCTGCGGTCGGCCAGCGAAGGCGGTGACGGCAATGGCGGCGTCACCACCATTTCCTCCTTCGGCGGATCGGTGGCGTCCAAGACCGAGGCGGCGGCCGGCTCGCTGTTCGACGCGGTGGCCAAGGAGCCTGAGAAGCCGACATTCAAGACGGTCATCGTGACACGCGGCACACAGGCCGAGGAATATCAGGTTCCTTCGCGGGACCAGAAATAAAGGCCGGTGGGGACCGGACGAGACGGGACAATGTTGATGCGTACGCTATATCGAATGACGGCTCGGCGGCACTTCGTGCGCGCCTTGGCGATGGTCGCCTCGCTGGCCGCGAGCGGAGTGCTCGCTTTACCCGGCGCCGCCAGGGCGGACAACGATGTCGTCTACGTCTCGTCGACCAGGAATGCATCGATCAAGGTCGCCAAGGGCAAGCCCAAGACGATCATGACGAGTGCTGCCTTCTACCAGATCGTTATCGGCGATCCGGAGATCGCCAACGTCAATCCACTGACCGACAAGTCTTTCTATGTGCTCGGCAACAATCTCGGCACCACCGGTATCGCGCTGTTCGACGACAAGAAGCAGCTGGTCGGCACCATCGACATCGAGGTGACGCTCGACACCGACCAGCTGGCGAGCACGATCCGCGCCAGCGTGCCGGATGCCAAGATCAAGGTCGGCTCGGCCAATGGCCGTGTCGTGCTGTCGGGCGAGGCGGATGACGCGGTCGCCGCCGAAAAGGCAAACAAGATCGCCACCCGCTTCTCCGGCAAGGAAGAAGTGATCAATTCGGTCAACATCTCATCGTCGCAGCAGGTCCAGCTCAACGTCCGCTTCGTCGAGATCAACCGCCAGGCAGGTCAGGATCTCGGCGCCAAATACAGCGCCAACTTTGCCTACGGCTTTGGTGGACGCGATGTTTCGCTTGACCCCGGGGCGGTGCCGGCGGCAGGAACCGGTGAAGCCATCGGCCGGCTGCTGTCCAACGGCGTCTCGATCGACATCGCCATCAAGGCCCTGGAAGAGCGCGGCCTTGCCCGACGCCTCGCGGAACCAAACCTTATTGCCCGGTCCGGCGAGACGGCGAGCTTCCTGGCCGGCGGCGAATTTCCGATCCCGGTTTCGGAGGACAATGGCAAGATCTCGGTCAGCTACAAGAAATATGGCGTCAGCCTCGACTTCACGCCGACCGTGCTCAAGGACGGGCTCGTGAGCCTCGACATCGCGCCGGAAGTATCCTCCATCGATGCGTCGGCCTCCTACAATATCGGCAACATTTCGGTGCCCGGTTTCATCGTTCGCCGCGCCAAGACGTCGGTCGACCTGAAGAACGGCCAGAGCTTCATGATCGCGGGACTGCTGCAGTCGCAGAACGACATCACCACCTCGCGCATTCCAGGCCTCGGCAAGATGCCGGTGCTCGGACCGCTGTTCTCGTCTAAATCGTATCAGCGGCGCGAGACAGACCTCGTCATCATCGTCACGCCCTACCTGGTCAAGCCCGTCGATCCGTCGAAGAAGATGGCCGGGCCGACGGACGGCACTCAACCGGCCAGCAACGTCGACTACTTTCTCAACAACACCGAGGAGGTGAAGGGGGCGAACAACGGCCGTGCGCTGGCGTTGGCCGATGGCAGCGCCGCGCGGACGGCCACCACGGTCGGTCATTTCCTCGACCTGCCGAAGGATTGAAGCGATGCGTGTGATCCTGAGAGCAAGCATCGCGTTGCTTCTTGCCGGTATCGCCGCCGGCTGCACCAGCGACGACTATGTGCGCAGCGAAGGTCCGACGACAGGCGCCGGCGAAGCGCAGGCCGCCAACACGGTCATGCAGATGGTCGATCCGTGGAAGTACGGTGTCCAGAACACCAGACTCCTCGTGCCGGCCAAGCGCGGTGATGCCGCCCCCGTCACATCCGATCAGGCGGCTGGCGCGAAGACGGCGCAGACAAGCACAAGTGACTGATTCAGGCGGGCAACTGATTCAGGCGGGCAACTGATCCAGGCGGGGATCGACTTCACAGGCGGCGAGAATGGCAAACGGCATCAAGACCAAGAAGATCCTGCTCGTATCGACGGACAGCACCTTCGTGCAGGACACACGCACCGCATTCGCCGCCTCCGAGGTCATCCAGCTCTCGACGGTGGAAAAGAATGTCACCGAATTGCGCGGCGAGATCCAGGAAACCGACTTCGGCGCCATCATCGTCGATATGGACGCGGCGAAGCTGGAGGAGATCGAATCGCTGCAGCGCGTCATGCGCAGGCTGGAGGGCAAGGCCCCGGTGGTCGTCGTCACCCAGGAGTTCAACGCCGCCGCCGTCCGCATCCTGGTGCAGCTCAAGGTCGCGGACTTTCTCGTCAAGCCGATCACCACGGCCGACCTGGTGCGATCGGTCGTGCGGGCACTGCAAGGGCCGGGGCGCGAGGAAAACACCGAGTCGCAGATCTACACCTTTATGCCGGCCGCGGGCGGTGTCGGCACCACGACGTTGGCGCTGCAGACGGCATTCCAGCTGCATCACTCGGTGACGCGCGGCGCCTCGACCTGCGTGGTCGACCTCAATTTCCAGCAGGGCGCCTGCGCGGAATATCTCGACCTCGAGCCGCGTTTCGACATCACCGAGATCGAGAACCAGCCCGAACGCCTCGACCGGCAACTCCTCGACGTGATGCTCTCGAAACATGCCAGCGGACTTTGCGTGCTGGCGGCGCCGACGCACCCATCGGAGATGCGTTCCTTCAAGACCGATGTCGTGGTGCGCATGCTGGACCTCGTTTCGGCCTATTTCGACAATGTCGTCATTGACATGCCGCGCACCTGGTTTCCGTGGACGGAAACGGTGCTGCTCGGCTCCAACAAGCTCTACATCGTCGCCGAAATGACGGTGCCGTGCCTGCGCCACACGCAAAGGCTGATCCAGGCCGTCTACGAGACCGCCGGCAAGGAGGTGAAGCCCAACGTCATCGTCAATCGCTTCGAGCAGAAGATGTTCGACAATGGCATCAAGCAGGCGGATGTCCAGGAAATCCTCGGCGAGCATTTCGTCGGCGGCATCGCCAACAACTACCGGCTGGTGCGCGAGGCGGTCGACCGTGGCGTGCCGTTGCACGAGATCGACGCCAATGCCAACGTGGTCAATGATTTGAAGAAGATCATCCTGCCGGAGGAGGCAGTCGCGACCGCCAGCAAGTCGAAGTCGCTCTTCGGTCTCGGCAGGGGCCTTTTGAAGAGGAGGGCCGGATGACCAGCCGTTTTTCCACCCTGCAGAACCGCGATGCGCGGCCGCAGCGTTCGTCCGAAACAACGCCGGTCGCGCATCACGCGGTGGTGATCCCGACAAGCCGAAAAGCTTTACCGGTAAAACCCGAGGTCGCCCCGGCAAAGAACGCCAACAGGGTGCTCGATGCCCGCATACGCATTCATCGGATGCTGCTCGAGGAAATCAACCTTGTCGCCCTGGAGCGCTTGCCGAAGGAGGAAATGCGGCGGCAGGTGCATGATTTCGTGTCGGAAAAAACCCGCCAGGAGCGGATGGCGATCAACACCGCCGAACTTGACGCGCTGGTGGACGACATCGTCGACGAGATGGTTGGCCTGGGCCCGCTGGAGCCGCTGCTCAAGGATCCCGACATCAACGACATCCTGATCAACGGCCACCAGAACTGTTTCGTCGAGAAGAAGGGCAAGCTGCAGCAGGTGCACATTCCGTTCAAGGATGAGGCGCATCTGCTTAGAATCATTAACAAGATCGTCGCGGCCGTCGGCCGGCGCGTCGATGAATCGCAGCCGATGGTCGATGCTCGCATGCTGGATGGGTCGCGTTTCAACGCTGCCATCCGCCCGGTTGGCGTCGACGGGCCGCTGGTGTCGATCCGCAAATTCTCCAAGAACAAGCTTGGCCTGCACAAGCTGGTCGAATTCGGCGCCATCACACAGAACATGGCCGAAGTGCTGGCCGCGGCGGTCCATGCCCGCAAGACGACGATCATTTCCGGCGGCACCGGCACCGGCAAGACAACGATGCTCAATGCACTGTCGGCCTTCATCCCGGAAGACGAGCGGCTGATCACCATCGAGGATGCCGCCGAGCTTCAGCTGCAGCAGCCGCATGTCGCTCGCATGGAGACGCGACCTGCCAACATCGAGGGCCATGGCGAACTGAAGCAACGCGATCTCGTCAAAAACGCGCTGCGCATGCGTCCTGACCGCGTCATCCTCGGCGAGTGCCGCGGCGAGGAGGCGTTCGACATGTTGCAGGCGATGAACACCGGCCATGAAGGATCGATGGCGACCATCCATGCCAACACGCCGCGCGATGCCATTTCGCGCCTCGAACAGATGCTGGGCATGACCGGCATGCCGATGACGGTCCAGTCGATCCGCAGTCAGATCGCCAGCGCCATCGATATCATCGTGCAGTTGACCCGGCTTTCCGACGGCAAGCGCAAGGTGACAAGCGTTGCGGAAGTGACCGGCATGGAAGGCGACGTCATCCAGATGCAGGAGATCTTCCGCTTCGTGCGCACCGGCATGGATGCCGACGGCGGAATTCTCGGCTATTTCGAAGCGACCGGCATCCGGCCGCGCTTCCTCGAGGACCTGCGCGCCATGGGCATCGAATTTCCCGGGCGCTATTTCGAACCCGGCCGGCCGCAGGAGTAGCCAGGTGTTCGACGGATTCAGCGCGATCTACGTCGTCTATGCCGGAGCCGCACTGACCGGCATCCTGATCGCCGAGGCCTGTTATCTTCTTTACGCTGGCCGCAGCGACAAGCGCGCCGCCATCAACCGGCGCATGAAGCTGCAGGAAAACAAGATCAGCCAGGAACAGGTGCTGATCCAGCTGCGCAAGGAGCGCGGCCTCGATGCCGGCACGTCGCTGTTCTCGCCGGACCGATTCCGTGCCCTGCGCACACAGTCGGGCATGATTATGCCGCTGTCGAAATTCCTGACGATCACCTGCGGCGTGGCGATGGCCGCGGCCCTGGTCGCCATCTGGTATGGGTTGCCGCCGCTCATGGGGCTCATCCTGTTCTTCGTGCTGGCGCCTCTGCTGCCGGTGGTCGCGATGCGCTTCATGCGCAAACGGCGGCACAAACGTTTCGGCATGCAGCTGCCGGAGGCGCTGGAGCTGATCACGCGTGGCCTCAAGGCCGGCCATCCGGTGCCGGTGGCCATCGCCATGGTGTCGCGCGAGATGCCCGATCCGATCGGCACCGAGTTCGGTGTCGTTGCCGATGAGGTGACCTACGGCTCCGATCTGGTTTCGGCGTTGAACAACCTGTTCGATCGCGTGGGGCACGAAGACCTGCCGCTGTTCGTCACCGCCGTCTCGATCCAGTCCAGTTCGGGCGGCAATCTGCGTGAAATCCTCGACGGCCTGTCGTTGACAATACGCGAGCGCGGCAAGCTGCGACGCAAGGTGCGCGCCATTTCGACCGAAGGCCGTCTGTCCGCCTATATCCTGACGGCAATACCGGCGCTTTTGTTTGCCGCCATCATGGCGTTGATGCCGGGGTTCTACAGGGACGTCTGGGGGGTGCCGAAAACCTGGTACATGCTTGGCGGGTCGGTTACCTGGCTGATGCTGGGCAATCTGATCATGTTCAAGATGTCGAATTTCAGGTTCTGACATGCGCGGTTTCATCGAATTCCTCGCCTCGCTTGCGCCGACCTCCTTGATCCCGGTGGCCGTTGCGCTTCTGGCCGTGGGTGTTGTCGCGGTCGCCTGGCCGATGGTGGTTGCCAAGGGTGATCGCAATGACGTGAAGCGCCGCCTCAAGGTTGACGACAGTCGCGCGGCCGCGAAACCCGAGCCGGTGCAGAAGAAGAACGCCGGCGTCGTGCGCGAGAAGGCGGTGAAACGGGCACAGGAATTCTACGCCAAGAGCGATCCGGAAAATGTTGCCCGGCTGCGCATGAAGCTGATCCAGGCGGGCTACATGGAGCCGCGCGCCGTCGGCATGTTCTTCCTCATTCGCTTCGCGGCACTGGTGGGTGCCGCGACGGGAGCCTTTGTGATCAACCGCTGGATGGCCAGCGCCGATGCGACGATGGCCAGCCGCTGGGCGTTCGTCATCCTGACGGGCGTGGCCGGCTACTTCCTGCCCGGCCTGGTGCTGAGCCAGAAAGTGCGGGAGAAGATGCGCGAATACCGCAACGGCTTTCCTGACTTCATGGACCTGTTGATCGTCTGCTCGGATGCGGGCATGAGCATGGAGGCGGGTGTCGAGCGCGTCTCGAAGGAACTCGCCAAGACCTATCCCGCGCTCAGCCAGAATCTGCAGCTGGTGTCGCTGGAATTGAGGGCCGGGCGCAGCCTCGACGACGCGCTGAAGGCGCTCGCCGATCGCCTTAGCCTGGACGAGGTGCGTTCTTTCGCGACGCTGCTGCAGCAGTCGAAGGAACTCGGCACCAGCCTGTCGGGAGCGCTTCGGGTCTTCTCCGACGAAATGCGTCACAAGCGCATGTCGCTGGCTGAGGAGAAGGCACATGCCTTGCCAGCCAAGATGTCGGTGCCGGTCACGGTGTGCATCCTGCCGGTGGTGCTGATGATCGCGATCATTCCGATCATCGTCAAATTGACGGGTGGGCACTATTAGATGTGTCGGATTGAGTTCAGGTCGGCCTGAACTCAATCCAACGTGTCCGCGGAGCAATCCACAAGCATGGCGTTCGCGATCAAGGCCAAAATTGCCAACCCCGGCGCGACGACATTCGCCTTCACCGCGCAAAAGACGATGTATGGCGGCAAGCATGTCGCCAAAGGCGATGCGATTTTCCTATTCGCCAGCGAGAATGAAGGCGGCCAGGGCCTTGTCGCGCGCGGCATCGCCACATCCGTCGAAGCGGTCGCGCGAAAGCCCGGCATTGCCCGGCAGACGCCGCGCGTAAGCCTGGCCATCGAACGAATCGCGCAGGCGAAGCGACCGCTGGGCCGAGCCGAACTCAAACGTCTCACCAACTGGAATGACGGTCAGCCGGGTTGCCACCGTCCCGTTGTTTGGCCGGCACCTGGTGGTGGTTAATGGCCGGTTTTTCGGAGACCGAATCTTAGCTGCATTTCGGCACCGAAGCTTAACCGCTGTGTGGTAACGTCCTTGCTGAAGAACGACCCGACAAATCGGGCGACGGGGCAGGGCATGCGTCAGGGAAATTTTGCGGCGGCGGTCACCATGGCGGTCGTCCTTATGATCACCGGGTGTACGACGAACAACAACGTCGACACGACCAAGACTACGGCCATTCAGCCCGCGGCAAAAAACATCGACACCTCCGATCTGGGACAGGGCAAAGCGCAGTTTCGCGACGCCAATTATGGTCTGGCCGAACAGCATTTCCGCAAGGCCGTCGAATTGAAGGCCGACAGTGCGGAGGCCTGGATGGGGCTTGCCGCATCCTATGACGAGCTCGGCCGCTTCGACTTCGCCGACCGCGCCTACGACCAGCTCCTGAAAGTCGCCGGCCGCAGGCCGCAGATCGTCAACAATATGGGCTATTCGCAACTGTTGCGCGGCAACAAGAAGAAAGCCAGGGCGCTGCTGCTCGAGGCCAAGGCCGGCATGGCCGATCCGACGGTTGTCAACGCAAATCTCGCCTTGCTGAACAAGGGCTGATGGGCAAGGCCGAGCCGGTCAAGCCGGCCTTGCGTTCGGCTTAGGCCGAGAGACTACTATTCGGCCGCACCCAGATAGTCCGACAGCGGCGGGCAGGAGCAGACGAGATTGCGGTCGCCCGCGACATTGTCGATGCGCGACACCGGCGGCCAGTATTTTGCGGCGGTATCCACGTTGCCCGCGGGATAGACCGCCTCCAGCCGCGAATAGGGATGGGTCCACGTGCCGGCCAGCGCCTCGGCGGCAGTGTGCGGCGCGTTGACCAGCGGGTTGTCGGCCAAGGGCCATTCGCCCTTTGCTACCTTCGCCGCTTCGCCGGCGATCGCGATCATGGCCTCGCAGAAGCGATCGAGTTCACCTTTCGGCTCGGATTCCGTCGGCTCGACCATCAGCGTGCCGGCGACCGGGAACGACATGGTCGGTGCATGGAAGCCATAGTCGATCAGCCGTTTGGCGATGTCATCGACGCTGATGCCCGCGCTCTCCTTGAGCACGCGGGTGTCGAGGATGCATTCATGAGCGATACGATCGCTCCTGCCCTTGTAAAGAAGCGGGAAGTACGACGCGAGCCGCGTCGCCACATAATTGGCCGAGATTATGGCGGTCTCCGTCGCCTGCTTGAGACCGGAAGCGCCCATCATGCGGATGTACATCCAGGTGATCGGCAGGATGGAAGCACTGCCGAACGGTGCGGCCGACACGGCATGGCCTGAGCCTTCGGTAACATGGCCCGGCAGATAGGGTTTCAGATGCGCCTTGACGCCGATCGGGCCGACGCCGGGACCGCCGCCGCCATGCGGGATGCAGAACGTCTTGTGCAGGTTCATGTGGCAGACGTCGGCGCCGATGTCGCCGGGGCGGGCGAGGCCGACCAGGGCGTTGAGGTTGGCTCCATCGAAATAGACCTGGGCACCATGCTCGTGGATAAGGGCGCAGAGGTGGCGCGCGCCTTCCTCGTAGACGCCATGCGTCGAGGGATAGGTGAACATCAGCGCCGCGAGATTCCTGGAATGCTCGTTGGCCTTGGCCCTGAGATCGTCCATGTCGATATTGCCGTCCTCGGTGCAGCGCACCACGACAACGCTCATGCCCGCCATCGCCGCGCTCGCCGGATTGGTGCCATGCGCGGAGGACGGGATCAGGCAGACCGTGCGATGGCCTTCGCCGCGCGAGCGGTGATAGGCGCGGATGGCCAGCAGCCCGGCATATTCGCCTTGGCTGCCGGCGTTGGGCTGCAGGCTTACCGCGTCGAAGCCGGTGATCTCTGACAGCCAGTTCTCAAGATCGCCGACCATGGCGCGATAGCCCGCCGAATGGCTGGCCGGCGCGAAGGGGTGCAAATTGGCGACGCTTGGCCAGCTCACCGGCATCATCTCCGCCGCGGCGTTGAGCTTCATGGTGCAGGAGCCGAGCGGGATCATTGCGCGATCGAGCGCAAGATCCTTGTCGGCCAACCGCCGCAGAAAGCGCATCATTTCGGTTTCCGAATGATTTTCGTGGAACACCGGCTGGGTGAGAAACTCCTTGCCGCGTCCTTTTCCAGGCATGCTGCCGTCGACAGCGCCGGCTGCCTTGGCGCCGAACAGCGCGGCGATCGCCTCCAGATCGGCTTCGGTCGAGGTTTCGTCGAAGTTGATGCCGACATGGTCGGCGTCGATGACGCGCAGCAGCCGGCCGGTTTCTTCGGCGGCCGTGGCGATCGCTTTCGCCTTGCCCTTCATTTCAACCGTTACCGTGTCGAAGCGGCTTGTGCCGAGCACGGGCAGGCCAGCGGCCTTCAGGCCCGCTGCAAGGCGGTTGGCGAGCCCATGGATGCGGCCGGCAATCGCCTGCAGCCCGGCGGGGCCATGCCAGATGGCGTAGGCGGTCGCCATATTGGCGAGCAATGCCTGCGCGGTACAGATGTTGGACGTCGCCTTGTCGCGCCGGATGTGCTGTTCGCGTGTCTGCAAGGCAAGCCGGTAGCCGGGACGGCCCTTGCTGTCGGTCGACTGGCCGACGAGGCGACCGGGCATCAGCCTCGTCAGTCTGTCGGAAACGGCGCAATAGGCGGCATGAGGGCCGCCAAAGCCCATCGGCACACCAAAGCGCTGCATGGGGCCGACGGCAATGTCGGCGCCGAGTTTCGCCGGCGCGTCGGTGAGCGTCAGGCCAAGCGGATCGGCGATGAACACGACAAGTGCGCCGGTCGCGCGGGCCTTTTCGATCGCCGCCTTATGGTCGCCATAGACGCCAAACGTATCCGGCCAGGAGACGAGCAGGGCGGCGGTGTTGTCGTCGATCGTCTCGCCGTCGACCTCGATGCCGAGCGGCTCGGCGCGCGTGCGCACAACATCCAGCGTCTGCGGATGCGGTGTGCCGGCAAGCGCCACCTTGGTGCGCTTGTCGCGGTGATGGCGCAAGGCAATACCGACGGCTTCGGCCACCGCCGTTGCCTCGTCGAGCAGCGAGGCTGACGCGACCGGCAGGCCGGTCAGTTCGGTGACCAGCGTTTGGAAATTGAACAGCATTTCCAGCCGACCCTGGCTGATCTCCGCTTGGTAAGGGGTATAGGCAGTGTACCAGGCCGGGTTCTCGAACAGATTGCGTTGGATGACCGGCGGTACGTGGACGCCGTGATAGCCGGCGCCAATGAAGCTCTTCAGCACCGTGTTCCTGGCCATGGTCGCCGACAATTCGGCCAGCGCTTCGGCTTCGCTGGCCGGCGCGGGTAGGGCCAGCGGCTGGTCGAGGCGGATCGATCTCGGCACGGCCTGGCTGATCAGCGTTTCCACGGAAGGAACGCCGATGACGGCGAGCATGGCTCTGACGTCATTGATGCCGGGGCCGATATGGCGGGCGGAAAAGGAGGTAGGTGCTGCGGTCATTTTTATCGTCCTGCTATCAGCCGATATGGGCTTTGTAGGCGGTCTCGTCCATGAGGCCGGCGAGTTGGCCTTCATCGGCGAGCCTCATCTTCCACAGCCAGCCGGCGCCGGTGGCCGCCGAATTGACCAGCGACGGGTCGGACGACAGCGTGCCGTTGGCCTCGGTGATTTCGCCGTCGACCGGCGCGTACACGTCGGAGGCGGCCTTGACGGATTCGACCACGACCGCGGTGTCGCCCTTGGCAAGCTTCCGGCCGGTCTCGGGCAGTTCGACGAAGACGAGGTCGCCGAGCTGCTCCTGCGCGTAATCGGTGATGCCGACGGTGGCGATGCCACCCTCGACGCTGAGCCATTCGTGATCGGCGGTGAAATAGGTCTTTGCCATGAGATTATCCTTTGCGGTAGCGATGCGGTGTGAAGGGCAGGGAACTGACGTCGACAGGGATTTTCGTGCCGCGCACGTCTGCGAAAATCCGTGTTCCGGGCTTTGCCAGCGGCGCCGCGACATAGCCCATGGCGACCGGATGACCGGCCGAGGGGCCGAAGCCGCCCGACGTGACATGGCCGGCAGGGTGGCCGTCGGCGTCAAACAGCGCCGCGCCGGCGCGCACCGGCTGGCGGCCTTCCGGCTTAAGCCCGACGCGCTTTTGCGCCGGGCCGCGTTCCACGGCGGCGCGCAAGGCGTCGGCGCCGATAAAGGCGCCGGAAGCCCTGATCTCCTTCGGAATTGCCCACATCAGCGCCGCCGCGGCCGGGTCTGTCTCCGGTGTGATGTCTTGGCCATGCAGGCAAAGTCCGGCTTCCAGCCGCAGGCTGTCGCGCGCGGCAAGACCGATCCAGAGCACGCGCTCATCTTCCAGCAGCTTCGCGACGAGGTCGCGCGCATCGGGCTCCCGCAGGCCGATCTCGAAACCATCCTCGCCGGTATAGCCGGACCGGCTCATGAACCAGTTCTTCCTGGGTTCGACACCGTGCATGAACAGCAACGAGCCGGTTTCGATGCCGGCACGGGACAGCACTGCCCAGGCCTCGGGCCCCTGGATGGCCAGGAAGACGCGGTCGAGCGGCTCGACCGTGGCGTCGAAACCGGCTGCAAGTTCGCGCAGGTGCTTTTCGTCGGCGACGGCGTTGCCGGCATTGGCGACCACCATGAAACGGTCGGCGCCGAGCCGCGTGACGATCAGGTCATCCAGGATGCCGCCGGCCTCATTGAGGAAGAACGTCAGCTTGGATTGCGAAATTTCGAGCGCGCCGGCGTCCAGCGGGCAGGCGCGGTCGAGCAGCGCAACGGCTTGCGGCCCGCTGACCTCGAACAGTTTCATATGCGAGATGTCGAAGAGACCCGCGTGCTCGCGGGTATGCAGATGTTCCTTCATGACGCCGGCCGGGTAGGTCAGCGGCATCGACCAGCCGGCAAAGGCGCCGAAGCGCGCGCCTGCGGCCGTGTGGATATCTTCGAGGGGAAGGTGTTTATCGTCGTCGCCCGTCATGTCGTCTCCAGAGTCGCACGCAATCGGCCGCGAATGGCGACCAGTCCGTGCCCCTCTGTCTGAAGCCTGAGAGACTCGCGCAGCCGGAACTCCGTCAGCGGCGCTTACACCTTCGGCGCGGGGGCAAGCCCCGACTTTCCAGAGTGTCTTTCCCGTCCACGGTTCTTTTGCCTGAGAGATTTCGGGCGATTTCCCCTTCGGCGGCAGCTCTCGCTGCTCTCTCCCGCAAACAGGTAGGACTCAAAGCCTGAGCCCTCGACGCGCCATCCATAGCCCGTCGGCGACACCTTGTCACCTCCCAGCGACATCTAAAGCGCGAAGCGCTGAACGGGTTTGGGCGATGCGCTTCGGGTATTTGTTCCGATGCGGCAAGCCTTCGCTAACCACACCGTTTGCCGGTTTTTCAAGACACTCCTGATATAGCAGGCTGATGTGAGGCGGATGGGGCGACGAATGGGCGGATCAATCATGAGCGCGCCGGTGGCGGGGCTGACATCAAAGATTAGCATTACTCCACAGGATGTCGTGATGCTGCGCCGCGACGTGTTCGCCGATGGTGTGGTCACGCGCGGCGAGGCCGAGGCCTTGTTCGCGCTCGACCAGACGGCGCGGGACAAATGCGCGGAGTGGGCGCCATTCTTTGTCGAGGCGGTGACCGATTACATCGTCCATCAGGAAAGGCCAGAGGGCTACATCTCGCAGGACAACGCCGACTGGCTGATCCGCACGATCTCGCGAGACGGCATGGTCGACAGCCGGACCGAACTCGAATTGCTGGTCCATGTGCTGGAAGAGACGAAATCATCGCCGGACCGGCTTTGCGTTTATGCCCTGGAGCAGGTCGCCCACGCCGTTGTCGACGGCAAGGGGCCGCTGATGCTGGGCGGTGCGCTGGTCCCCGGACTGGTCGCCAAGGCGGAAGTCGACCTGCTGCGCCGCATCCTCTATGCCCATGGCGGTGACGGCAACATCGCCATTACCCGCGGCGAGGCCGAGGTGCTGTTCAGGATCAATGAACAGACCGCCCAAGCCAACAACGATCCTTCCTGGAACGAGTTGTTCGTCAAGGCAATCGCCAACTTCGTCATGTGCTCGGCCGGCTATGAAGCGCCGACTCGTGACGTGGCTTTGCGCCAGGAAACTTTCCTTGAGCATGCGGATGTGGAAATCGGCGGCTTCTTCAACCGCATGGTCTCCGGTGGCCTTGCCGGCATCATCGAGGCCTACCGGTCCCCGGATGACATCGAAGCCGAATGGGAGGCGAAGAACAGGGCAGCGGAGGCCTTGGCCCGGCGCGCCGAAACGATCGATGCCGGCGAAGCCAAATGGCTGGTCGAGCATATCGGGCTGAATCGGCCCCTTTACGAAAACGAGCGTGCATTGCTGACCCTGATCAAGCATGCCTCGCCGGAGATTCATCCAGCTCTAAAGCCGCTGCTCGAAAAGGTTGCTTGAGTATTGGCTGTTAAGCCGTCGATGTCAGAGCACTATTCTCTCTCCGACTATCAAATACCACCATACCAGTCGTAGCCATTGTCTTCCCAGTAGCCGCCGCGGCCGCCGCCGACGCCGGCGAAACCGTCGACCAGTTCGATCCTGGAGAGATATTTCGGCATCTTGTAGCCAAGCTGGCGCTCGACGCGGACGCGCAGCGGCGCGCCGTTTTCGACCGGCAGGGGTTTGCCGTTCAGGCCGTAGGCAAGGATCGTCTGCGGATGGCGCGCGTCGATCAGGTCGATCGTGCCGTAATATTTGACGTCGCCGGACAGGCCGCGGTCGATCGTGTCGAGGCAGTGGAACATGACGTAACGCGCCTGCGGCTTGACGACGGCCTGGTCCAGCACCAGCGACAATGGCGTGCCGGTCCATTTGGCGATGCAGCTCCAGCCCTCGACGCAGTCGTGACGCGTGATCTGGGTGCGGCTCGGCATGTTCTGCAGCTGCTTACGGCTGAGCGATAGCGGCTTCTCGACAAGGCCCGAAACCTCCAAACGCCAGTCGGCGAAATTGTTGGCGAGAAGGCCCTTGTAGATATCGTCATCCGGCGCGGTGACACCGTTCGGCCGCTGCGGCTGGCGGATGTCGGCTTCCGTGAATTCCGGCGCCAGCCTATCGCGCCCGGCGAGCAGGCGTTGCGCGCGGTACGTCAGGCCATTTGCGTTCTCGAGGAAACTGCGCAGGCCCCCCCCTATGCCGAGCTGGCTGTCAAAGGCGTCGCAACCCGACAGCATGATGCCGGAGGCGCCAAGGCTGGCGGCGGTCAGAAACTTGCGGCGGCTGATTTCGAATTTTGTCATGTCACGCACTCCTCTCGGCGGGCTTGTCGTCATGCGCTGGGGGATCAGTGCGGTACCAGCCTGTGATGATGGAACGCAGCTCGTTGATCGGTCCGGCGGCGAGGATCATCAGGATGTGGATAACGAAGAAGGCAACCAGCAGCACCATGACGGTGAAATGGATGGTGCGCGCCGTCTGCCGGCCGCCGAGCAGGTCGTTGAGGAACGGCAGCACCGAATTCATGCTGGGCGACATGGCAAGGCCGGTGATGACCATCAGCGGCAGCAGAACAAAGAGGACGCCGCCATAGGCCATCTTCTGCAGAGTGTTGTATTCGCGCGTGTGGTGGAACTTCAGCCTGGCATGATCGACGATGTCCTGTGGCAAGCGCTTGAGGTCGTCGAGGCGCGGGGTGAGATCCCGCCGGATATGGCCGTTGATCAGGCTGGCGACCAGCCAGACGATCAAGGTCGTCGTCAGGATCCAGGCGAAGAAGAAATGCACCACGCGGGCCGTGCCGAGATCATAGTAGGAAGGGATGGTCGCCCAGGATGGGAAACCGCGCGCCGTCTCGTTGCCCGACGGACCCGACCAGCCAAGCACGCCTGTCGTGTCGAAGCGGTGCCCGAAGATCGCGGTGTAGCCGCGTGGGCCAGCATTGGTGTTCTCGGCGCCGATCTGGAAGATAGTGTTGTTGTAGCCGAAGCCGGATTGCTTGCCGATATAGAGCTGCGGCCGGGCGTTGAAGATCTGCAGGCCGGAAAGCAGCATAAAGAACAGCGAGATAGCCCAGATCCAGTGCGTCAGCCGCGTCCAGCGTGACTGACGGTAGATCAGCGTCTTGTCACCCGAAGCGGGAACGCCCGTTCCGATTTCTGGTTGGCTTCTGGCAAGGGATTCCATCTTGTCTCATCTCCCGGCCCTTTGGGCGCGACCTGCGTGTCCATTGTCCTCCTGATACGTCGCGATCCAAACCGATGTTTCATCCGATCACGGATTTATTACGGACCGCCCAGGCTGACGGCGAGGTTGACGGCCGCCGCGACGATGACGGTGTTGAAAAAGAACGACAGGATCGAGTGGACAAGCACGACCCGGCGCATATGCGTCGTCGAGATGTTGGTGTCGGCGGTCTGCGCGGTCATGCCGATGACGGTGGAGAAATAGAGGAAATCCCAGCCTTCAGGCCTCTTGTCGCCCGGGAACAGCAGGCCCCCGACGGGAATTTTCTTCTTGGTTCCGGCATCGACCTCTTCGCCGTCCATCCAGTAGACGTGGGCATAGTGGAGCGCGGCCATGGCATGGATGGTGAACCAGCCGAGCGGTATCGACAGCAGCGCGAAGCCGAGTTCGATGGGATGGCCTTTGTCCTTCTGGTTGATCAACAGGAACAATGAGATGACGGCGAGGCCGACGACGACGAGCGTGACCGCGAAGATGACCAGCACCGGCTGATCGGTGGCGCGCGCATTCTTGCTAAGATAGGTGCCGGTGAGCTTGGGCATCTGGGCGACGACCAGTATGACGTAGGCGGCAAAGAAGGCGTTGGCACCGATCGAATAGGCAAGCGGGGCATGAAGGAGCAACGCCACGAGGAGCGCAAAGACACCGATGCACGCCGACAGCACAAACAGCATGTGCCGCTGCACCGGCTTCTTGATTGGAGGGGTTTCGGCGGCCATGGCGGTCTCCACCTTGAATGGCGCTCTGCTTCTAGGCCAGTTCACCGTTTTCAAGGAAATGGCAAACCGCTAATTCTTGGTTTGACGCAATTCCGGACGGAAAACCGCTATGCACTTTTCCTGGAATTGCTTTAGCTGGGTGTGGCGGATTTCAGCGCGCGCCGCAAGATACGGTCGAGCTCGCCAAGGAACCGGGACCGATCCTGGGGCGCAAAGCTTGCATTGTAGCCCTTGCTTTCGCCTGTCTCGCGCAAATGCTGCTTGAGGTCGCGCATGGCAACCGCCATGCCGATCGTTTCCGGCGTGAAGGGACGTCCGGTGGGCCCAAGCACATGCGCACCAAGCGCTACCGAGCGGGCGGCAAGCGGAATATCCCCAGTCACCACAATATCGTTGGGCTTTGCGTTCTCGACGATCCAGTCATCGGCGGCGTCGGCGCCCTTCGACACCACGACGTTGCGGATCATCGGGTCGCGTGATGGACGCAGGCCGCCATTGGAGACATGGGTGACGACGATGCCATGGCGGTCGGCGACTTTCTCGACCTCGGCCTTGACCGGGCATGCGTCGGCATCGACGTAGATGGCGGGTGCGGACATTGTCACTCCAGGACGTGCGGGGCCGGAAACATATCCGGCCCCGCACGGAACTTCACAGAATCATGCCGGCAGGGCGCCAGACCTTTTGGCCGTCCAGGTGGCCATGTAGTCCATCAGCCCGGGATTGAGGCAATCATAGGGTTCGAGCCCGATCGACTTCAGTTGGCCGCGAATGCCGTCCATACGACCCGGATCGACACCGGATTCGATGATCGAGGAGACAAAGGCGGTGAAGCCCGGCGGCGACCAGCCATCCTCCTCGAAGCGCTCGGGGTGGATGAAGGTCAGGCCCTTGAACGGATGATCGCGCTCGACCGGCCCGTGCATGTGGACGCCGCAGCCGGTGCAGGCATGGCGCTGGATGAGCGCTGCCGCGTCGACCACCTTGAGCTTGTCGCCGTTCTCGGTGACGGTGACATCGCCAGTGCCGGCCACGGCAACGACCGAGAATATAGCGCCTTCGGGCTTCCAGCATTTGGTGCAGCCGCAAGCATGATTGTGCGCGATCTGGCCCTTGACCTTCACCTTCACCGGATTGCTGGTGCAAAGGCAGATCAGCGTGCCGCCGGCGAAGCTCGCGCTCTCCTTTGGCAGCCCATTGTCGATTTTCGGATGCAGTTTCTCCGCCATTTCTTTTCCTCCCAGGTTTTCGCCACAGAGGTCGCTGGCCGGTTGGCTGGCGGCGTGTGGCTGTCTTCAGTAAACGACGACGCTTCGGATCGACTTGCCCTCATGCATGAGATCGAACCCCTTGTTGATGTCCTCGAGCTTCAGCGTGTGGGTGATCATCGGGTCGATCTGGATCTTGCCGTCCATGTACCAGTCGACGATTTTGGGCACGTCGGTGCGGCCGCGCGCGCCGCCGAAGGCGGTGCCCATCCAGCTGCGGCCGGTGACCAGCTGGAACGGCCGCGTCGAGATCTCCTGGCCGGCACCGGCGACGCCGATGACGACCGACTTGCCCCAGCCGCGGTGCGAGGCTTCCAGCGCCTGGCGCATCACTTTGGTGTTGCCGGTGCAGTCGAACGTGTAATCGGCGCCGCCGATCTGGTCGGCACCGCGCTTGGTCATGTTGACGAGGTAAGGCACGATGTCGCCGTCGATCTCCTTCGGATTGACGAAATGCGTCATGCCGAAGCGCTCGCCCCATTCCTTCTTGTCGTTGTTCAGGTCGACGCCGATGATCATGTCGGCGCCGGCAAGCTTCAGGCCCTGGATGACGTTGAGGCCGATGCCGCCAAGGCCGAAGACGACGGCGGTGGCGCCTTGCTCGACCTTGGCGGTGTTGATGACGGCGCCGATACCGGTGGTCACCCCGCAGCCGATATAGCAGATCTTGTCGAAGGGCGCGTCGGGGTTGACCTTGGCGACCGCGATCTCCGGCAGCACGGTGAAGTTGGAAAAGGTCGAGCAGCCCATATAGTGGAAGATCTTGTCCTTGCCGATGGAAAAGCGCGACGAGCCGTCCGGCATCAGGCCTTGTCCCTGGGTGGCCCGGATGGCGGTGCAGAGGTTGGTTTTCCTGGACAGGCAGGACGGGCACTGCCGGCATTCAGGCGTATAGAGCGGGATGACGTGGTCGCCCTTCCTGACCGAGGTGACGCCCTTGCCGACATCGACCACGACGCCGGCGCCTTCATGGCCAAGAATGGCCGGAAACAGACCTTCGGGATCGGCGTCCGACAGGGTGAACTCGTCGGTGTGGCAGATGCCCGTCGCCTTGATCTCGACCAGCACCTCGCCGGGCTGAGGACCGTCGAGGTCGACCTCCATGATCTCCAGCGGCTTTCCGGCGGCGACAGCGACAGCGGCGCGCGTTTTCATCAGGCAATTCCTCCAAAGGCGATTTTTGCGCACGCTTTCAGGTTTTGCCTCGACGATCAACTGCTAGCTGGTTGCACACTTGGGCCAGCACGCAGAATTTTATTCCCTAACCGATTGAAAGGCAGCGATTGACCCACCCGGCTTGACCGCGCCAGCACAGGTCATAAAAGGAACGGCCGACCGAGGGATATCCGCATGTTCACCAAGATCCTGATCGCCAATCGTGGCGAGATCGCCTGCCGCGTCATCAAGACGGCACGCAAGATGGGCATTGCTACGGTCGCCGTCTATTCCGATGCCGATCGCGATGCCGTGCACGTCGAGATGGCCGACGAGGCGGTGCATATCGGTCCGGCACCCGCCGCGCAGAGCTACCTCGTCCCTGAAAAGATCATCGCCGCCTGCAAGCAGACCGGCGCCCAGGCAGTGCATCCGGGCTATGGCTTCCTGTCCGAAAGGGCTGCCTTCTGCGAGGCGCTGGAGAAGGAAGGCATCGTCTTCATCGGTCCCAAGCCGAAGGCGATCAAGGCGATGGGCGACAAGATCGAATCGAAGAAGTTCGCCAACGCCGCCAAGGTTTCGACGGTGCCGGGCTGGCTCGGCGTGATCGAGAATGCCGAGCATGCGGAGACGATTGCAGGCGAAATCGGCTATCCCGTGATGATCAAGGCCTCGGCCGGCGGCGGCGGCAAGGGCATGCGCATCGCCTGGAACCAGTCGGAAGTGCGCGACGGGTTCGACCGGGCCCGCTCCGAGGCCAAGAGCTCGTTCGGCGACGATCGTGTTTTCATCGAGAAGTTTGTCGTCGACCCGCGCCACATCGAGATCCAGGTGCTGGCCGACGCGCATGGCAACGCGCTCTATCTCGGCGAACGCGAATGTTCGATCCAGCGTCGAAACCAGAAAGTGGCGGAGGAGGCGCCGTCGCCATTCCTCGATGCCAAGACGCGCAAGGCGATGGGCGAACAGTCGGTGGCGCTGGCCAGGGCCGTCGATTATCAGAGCGCCGGCACGGTCGAGTTCATCGTCGACAAGGACAAGAACTTCTATTTCCTCGAAATGAATACACGATTGCAGGTCGAGCATCCGGTGACGGAGCTCGTCACCGGCATCGATCTGGTCGAGCAGATGATCCGCGTCGCCGCCGGCGAGAAGCTTGCTTTGAAGCAGAGCGATATCAAACTGAACGGCTGGGCGGTGGAGAGCCGGCTCTACGCCGAGGATCCCTATCGCAATTTCCTGCCCTCGATCGGCCGGCTGACACGCTACCGGCCGCCGGAGGAAGGACAGTTCGGCGATGTCGTCATCCGCAACGACACCGGCGTCACCGAGGGCTCGGAGATCTCGATGTTCTACGATCCGATGCTCGCCAAGCTGTGCACCTGGGCGCCGACCCGCATCGAGGCGATCGATGCCATGTCGGAAGCGCTCGACAGCTTTGTCGTCGACGGCATCGAGCACAACATTCCGTTCCTGGCGGCACTGATGCAGCATCCGCGCTGGCGGGAGGGGGCAATATCGACCGGGTTCATCGCCGAGGAATATCCCGATGGGTTCGCCCCCATCGTTCCGGACAGCGAGGAAAAGGCCGTCCTGGCCGCGATCGCCACCGCCGTGGAACTGCTGCGCCGCGACCGGCTGGACCGATTGGGTGGCCGCCTAGCACCGCATTCGGGAGCGCTCAAGCGCGACTGGGTGGTGAAGATCGGCGAAGATTATCTGTCGGCGTCCATTCTCGAGGGCATGATTTCCATTCCGATGGAAATCGATCTGTCGGTCGACGGCGGCAAGGCGCTGACCGTGTCGTCCGACTGGCGGCCGGGCGACCTGATCTGGCGCGGCACGGTCGGCACGCGCGAGGTCATCGCCCAGATCCGGCCGGTTGCAAACGGTCTTCGCATCGCCTGGAAAGGCATGTCGGTGGCCGCGCGGGCGATGCTGCCCCGCACCGCGGAACTGGAAAAACTAATGCCGGAGAAGGTGGCGCCGGACACGTCGAAGCTGCTGCTCTGCCCGATGCCTGGCCTCGTCGTGTCGATCGCCGTCGCCGAGGGCCAGGAGGTCAAGGCCGGCGAGACCCTGGCCGTGGTCGAGGCGATGAAGATGGAAAACGTGTTGCGCGCCGAACGCGACCTTGTCGTGTCGAGACTGAACGCCAAGCCGGGCGACAGCCTGGCTGTCGATGCGGTGATCATGGAATTCGCCTGAGAGACTGAGGCGAGCCGGGCAGGGATGGCGAAGCCTGTGGTTGACGGTCGTTTGTGCTGGACTGGTATCGCCGGGTCCCGGACAATACATCTCCATCGACTCAAGTTTACGGGCAGCGCGAGAAACCATGGCGGATGAAAGACTTCCACGCGATCCCCTGAAGCGTGAAGCCGTGATCGCGGCCATGCCGCCGAAGGCGCCCGTGCGGCCATTCGTTCATTTGCGCGTGCATTCGGCCTATTCGCTGCTCGAGGGCGCGCTTCAGCTTGGCAAGATCGTCGGCCATGCTCTGAAAGACGAAGCCCCGGCAATTGCCGTCACCGACACCAACAATCTTTTCGGTGCGCTGGAGTTCGCGCAGAAGGCGGTCAAGGACGGCATCCAGCCGATCATCGGCTGCCAGATCGCGCTCGCCTTTTCCGGCGAAAACAGCGACGGCCAGCGCGACCGCCGGCGGCAAGGCCCGGAGATGCGGCCGGTCGTCCTGATCGCGGCGACCGAAGTCGGCTATTCCAATCTGGTCAGGCTGGTCAGCCGCGTCTACCTGGAAACGCCGCCCGGCGAGGCCGTGCACCTGACCACCGGGATGCTGGAGGGCCACTCCGACGGCTTGATCTGCCTCAGCGGCGGACCGCGCGGGCCGATCGGCAACGCCTTGAAGGAAGATCGCCGCGATCTTGCCGAGACGCGGCTTTTGACGCTCAAGGCGCTGTTCGGCGACCGCCTCTATGTCGAACTGGAACGGGTTGCCGGCTACGACCGGATGATCGAACATTCGACGATCGATCTCGCCTATGCGCACGAACTACCGCTTGTCGCCACCAACGAGGCGTTTTTCTCGTCGCGCGACGATTATGAGGCGCATGACGCGCTGATTGCCATTGCCGAAGGCTCCGTCGTCGCCGTCGACACCCGCCGCCGGCTGTCGCCGGACAATTTCCTGCGCAGCCAGGCCGATATGGCGCAATTGTTCGCCGACCTGCCGGAAGCGATCGAAAACACCGTCGAGATCGCGCTGCGCTGCTCCTACTATCCAAAAAACCGCAGCCCGATCCTGCCGCGCTTCACCGGCGGCGACAGTGCCGACAAGGACGCAGCCGAAAAGGCCGAAGCTGCGGAACTGGCCCGTCAGGCACGCGAAGGGCTGGACGCGCGGCTTGCCCTGCATGGACCGACCCCGGGCTACACGGTCGAGCAATATCGCGAGCGGCTCGAATTCGAGCTCGGCATCATCGAGAAGATGAAATTCCCCGGCTACTTCCTGATCGTTGCCGACTTCATCAAATGGGCCAAGGCACAGGGCATTCCGGTCGGTCCGGGCCGTGGTTCGGGCGCCGGATCGCTGGTTGCCTATTCCACTACCATCACAGACATCGATCCGCTGCGTTTCTCCTTGCTGTTCGAGCGCTTCCTCAATCCGGACCGCGTCTCGATGCCCGACTTCGACATCGATTTCTGCCAGGACCGCCGCGAAGAGGTGATCCGCTATGTCCAGCAGAAATATGGTCGCGACCAGGTCGGCCAGATCATCACCTTCGGTACGCTGCAGGCCCGGGCCGTGCTGCGCGACGTTGGCCGCGTGTTGCAGATGCCCTATGGCCAGGTCGATAAGCTGTCCAAGATGGTGCCGCAGAACCCGGCCAATCCGGTCAAGCTCGCCGATGCCATCGCTAACGAGCCGCGCTTTGCCGAGGAGGCCGAGAAGGAGCCGATCGTCCAGACGCTGCTCGACATGGCGCAGAAGCTGGAAGGGCTCTACCGCCACGCCTCGACGCATGCCGCCGGCATCGTCATCGGCGACCGCCCGCTATCGGAGTTGGTGCCGATGTACCGCGATCCGCGCTCGGACATGCCTGTCACCCAGTTCAACATGAAATATGTCGAGCAGGCCGGGCTCGTGAAGTTCGACTTCCTCGGCCTGAAAACGTTGACGGTGCTGGAGACGGCGGTGAAACTGATCCGCCGCCGCGGCATCGACATCGATCTGGCGACAATCCCGCTCGATGATCCCGACACCTACGCCATGCTGTCGCGCGGCGAGGTGGTCGGCGTTTTCCAGGTTGAAAGTGCCGGCATGCGCAAGGCGCTGATCGGCATGCGGCCCGACTGCATCGAGGACATCATCGCGCTGGTCGCGCTCTACCGGCCGGGCCCGATGGAGAACATCCCGACCTACAACGCCAGAAAGCATGGCGAGGAGGAGATGGCGTCGATCCATCCCAAGATCGACCATCTGGTGAAGGAGACACAAGGCGTCATCGTCTATCAGGAACAGGTGATGCAGATCGCGCAGGAACTGTCGGGCTATTCGCTCGGCGAGGCCGACCTTCTGCGCCGCGCCATGGGCAAGAAGATCCGTGCCGAGATGGACAAGCAGCGCGAGCGCTTCGTCTCGGGTGCTGTCGAGCGCGACGTTGCCAAGCCGCAGGCCGACTTCATTTTCGACCTGCTGGCCAAGTTCGCCGACTATGGTTTCAACAAGTCGCACGCCGCCGCCTACGCCGTGGTCTCCTATCAAACGGCCTATCTCAAGGCGCATTATCCGGTCGAGTTCCTGGCGGCGTCTATGACGCTCGACATGGGCAACACCGACAAGCTGGCCGACTTCCGCCAGGATGCGTTGCGCCTCGGCATCGAGGTCCTGGCGCCGTCGGTGATGACGAGCTTTCGTCCCTTCGAGGTCGGCGAAAACCGCATCTATTATTCGATGGCCGCGCTCAAGGGCGTCGGCGACGCGGCGGTCGAGCATATCGTGGCCGTGCGGGGCGAAAAACCGTTCAAGAACCTTGCCGATTTCTGCGAAAGGGTCGACCCGAAGATCGTCGGCAAGCGCGTTTTCGAAAGCCTGATCATGGCCGGCGCGCTCGACTGCTTCGGCCACGACCGCGCTCAGATGATGGCTGGCGTCGAACGGATGATGGGGCTGGCTTCACTTGCCCAGCAGAACGCCGTTTCCGGCCAGGCCGATATTTTCGGCGCTTCGCTGGGCGCGCAGTCGCAGGCGCTCAACCTGCCGGCAACGGATCCGTGGCTTGCGGCCGACCGGCTGCACCGCGAATTCCAGGTCGTCGGCTTCTATCTCTCGGCTCATCCGCTCGACGAGTACAAGGCGGCGCTGCAGAAAATGCGGGTGCAGACCTGGGGCGAGTTCTCGGCCGCCGTCAAGCGGGGCGCCACCGCCGGCCGGCTTGCCGGCACGGTGACGACCAAGCAGGAGCGCAAGACACGCACCGGCAACAAAATGGGCGTGGTGCAGTTCTCCGACACGTCGGGGCAGTACGAGGCTGTGCTGTTTTCGGAAGGATTGGCCCAGTTTCGCGACTTCCTGGAGCCCGGCCGCTCCGTCGTCATCCAGGTCGCCGCCGAGGACAGGCCCGAGGGCGTCAATTTGCGCATCAATTCCGTGCAATCGCTGGAGGACGAGGCAAGCCGCATCCAGAAGGCGCTGCGCATTTTCGTCAGGAACGAAGGACCGGCCTCGATGATCCAGTCCCAGCTCACCCAGCGCGGCGATAGCCAGGTGAGCATTATCGTGATCAAGGAAGAGGCGCAGGGCGAGGTCGAGATAGCGTTGCAGGGCGGCTACCGCGTCTCGCCACAGATCGCTTCGGCGATGCGCGCGGTGCCGGGCGTGGTCGAAGTGGAACTGGTGTGATCGCCGCCTTTGCCATGCGGCCACCCATCGGTGGCATCCGCCGCTTGTATCACCGTGATCGGCAAGAAGGCCGCGGACAAGGTTCCGTCGAGAGACCGTTCCGCACTGGCGCGGCCTACGATGCCGCCACTTCAGCCGGCTGTACCGGTTTGCGCTGCAGATTGAGCAAGTTGCCCATCAGGATGAGCAGCGCACCGCCCGCGGTGAAGGCGTCGATCTGCTCGCTATAGAGCAGCCAGCCAACCAGTGCCGACAAGGGGACGCGCAGGAAATCCATGGGCGAAATGACGGTGGCGTCGGCGTAAGTGAGCGCGCGGGCCATGCAGAAATGCGACGACATGCCGGTGAAAGCGATCAGCAGGATCCATGGCCAGAGTTCGAGCTGTGGAGTGCGCCACACGTAAAGCGCCGGGAGGAAGCCGAGCACCGACTGGATGATCAGCATCCAGAAAATGATGCGCACGACACTGTCCGTGCGCGTCAGGGATTTGACGAGAACCAGCGAGACGCCGAAACAGACCGCGGCTCCCAGCACGACCAGATGCCCCGGATCGATGGCGTCGACACCGGGACGGACGATGATCACCACGCCGATCAGCCCCAGCACGACCGCCGCAAGCTTGGGGCGGTTCAGCCTTTCGCCAAGGAAGGTCACGGCCAGGATTGCCGTCCAGATCGGCGTCGTGAATTCGATCGAGATCAGCACCGCCAGCGGGATCAGCGTCAGCGCGTAGAGCCACGCCGCCTGACCGCTGTAGTGGACGACATTGCGGGCGATATGGGCGAGGGGACGCTGCGTGCGCATTGCCGCAAATCCGCCTGTCGTCATCACCAGCGGCAACAGGATGAAAAAGCCGATCACCGAACGCAGTTCCAGCACCTGAAAGACGTTGAGCTCGGCTGTCGTGGCGCGGCCAGCGACCGACATCGCCAGGAACGAGGCAATCGACAGCGCCATCCAGAACGCGGCCTTGGGGATCGAAGGGGTGGGTGCCATGTCAGCTATCTCGCAGGCGGTGGCTGACGGAGCAATCGCTAGCCGCCCCATTCTTCTGGTCCAGTTGCGGTGGTGCCGGTCCGAAACGGTCGCGTCGCAGACGGAACTTGATGCCGGAAGGGGCGTTGAGACGTGGGGTTCACCTGATGGATGACCACACCTGAGGAGGAGAGCTTCGATGATGTCACCAGCGCGATTTGTGCTTTGTGGGTGCCTGCTGGTCGCTACCAATGCGGCATATGCGGACGAAGGCAAATTTCTCCAGTCCTTTAAGGGGAATTTCGCCGGCAAGGGGGCTGTCCAGGTGACGACAGAGGCCCCGACCGTCAGCGTCTCCTGCACATTCAAGTCGGATTCGACATCATCCTCGTTGTCGCTCGACGGCAACTGCCGCGGGCTTATCCTGATGAGCCGCGCCATCAGCGCGCATCTGAAAACCAGTGGCACCAGATACAGTGGCGTCTATGTGGGATCGCGCACTGGTCCGGCGCAGCTCAACGGCAGCCGCTCCGGCAATGCGATCAACCTCGCGATCCGCTGGGCCAAGCCGGTCAATGGCAACAGCGTTTCGCAATTGACCGTGGAGAAAAAAGGCACCGACGGCATTCTGTTGACCGTCACCGACCACGATCCCAAAACCGGCAAGAACGTGGTGACCAGTCGCATCGATCTGAAGCGCACCTGACGCGTGCGTTGGATATTCAGGTGGTGTCTGACCTGAATCTCTATACGTCATATGCAGCGTCAGTCCTCGAGCGGCTCCGGCGGGTGGGCATCGCGGCCCCTGCCGAATGTATAGCCGGTTTCCACCGCCTTGCGGCCAAACTTGTCGCGTAGCGCGTCGATGGCGCCTTCAGCCATGGCGCGCTTGCGCGACTGGAGGTCGACGAGGTCAGGCGGGTCGGCCTTGTCGTCGTCGGAAAGGTCGCTGACGCCGATGCCGAGCAGCCGGTATTTCGTGCCGTCCGCTTCCCTGCGCAAAAGGTCCACGCCGGTCGAAAAGATGCGGTCCGCGAGCCTTGTCGGGTCGCCGAGCTGGCGGTTGCGGGTGCGCAGTTTGAAATCCTGGGTCTTCAGTTTCAGCACCACGGTGCGGCCGGCGATGCCTGACTTTTTCAGCCGCGCCGAGACCTTTTCCGAAAGGCCCCTCAGCACCGAGACCAGTTCTTCCAGCGATGCGATGTCGGTGTCGAAGGTGGTTTCGGCCGATACGCTCTTGGCGTCCTGGTCAGGGTCGACGCGGCGGACGTCCTCTCCGCGCGAAAGCCGGTAGAGCCGGTCACCCATTGAACCATAGCGGCGCATCAAGTCGCCGCGCTCCATCCTTTGAAGCTGGCCAATGGTGCGGATGCCGTCGCGCTCCAGCGTGGCGTTGAACGCCTTGCCGACTCCCCAGATCATGCTCACCGGCTGCGGCGCCAGGAAGCCGACCGCCTCGGCCTCGCCGATGACCGAGAAGCCGCGCGGCTTGTGGAAATCCGACGCGATCTTGGCGAGGAACTTGCAGTAGGAGAGACCGGCCGAAACCGTGATGCCGATCTCCTTCTCGACGGCCTGCGCAAAGCGCGCCAGCACCACCGCCGGCGGCAGACCGTGCAACCGCTCGGTGCCGGCGAGGTCGAGAAATGCCTCGTCGATCGACAGCGGCTCGACCAATGGCGTCAGCGCCTGCATCATGGCGCGCACTTCGCGGCCGACACGCACATATTTTTCCATGTTGGGCGGGATCACGACGGCCTCGGGGCAGGCCTCGAGCGCCTTGAACATCGGCATGGCGGAGCGCACGCCCCGGATGCGGGCAATGTAGCATGCGGTGGAGACCACCCCGCGCTTGCCGCCGCCTATGATCAGCGGCTTATCCTTGAGCGCCGGGTTGTCCCGCTTTTCGATCGCCGCGTAGAAGGCATCGCAGTCGATATGGGCCAGATGCAGCCGATAGAGCTCCGGATGGCGGGCAAGACGGGGGCTGCCGCAGCCCTCGCAGCGGCGCGTTTCGCTGCGCTGAAACGTCAGGCAGTCACGGCAAAAACCGTAATCGGGATTGTTGACAGGGGCCGCCATCGCTGCGAACATAAAGAGAACAGAGGCAATGGTACGACAGTGCAGGGCCAGCGACAAGCTTGGCCTGGGGAGAACGTATGAGCACGATCATAGTACCGCTGACGCCAGAGCTCTGGCCTGAATTCGAGGACCTTTTCGGCAAGCAAGGCGCCTGTTACGGCTGCTGGTGCACGCATTTCCGGCTGGCGCCGGCGGCGCGGCGCGAGAGCAGCCGCGAACGCAACAAGGACCACATAAAGGCGCGCATCGAGGCCGGCCCGCCCCCCGGCCTGCTGGCCTTCGAGGATGGTAAGGCGGTTGGGTGGATGCAGATCGGACCGCGCGCCGACGTGCCCGAATGGAACAACAAGGGCAGGGGCTCGGCACCGATCGATCCCGCCGATGCTTCCGATCCGGCCGTTTGGGCGATCTCCTGCTTTTTCATTCGCGCCAAGGCGCGAGGACGGGGCATCACCCACCAGCTCGTCGAAGGCGGTGTCGATTTCGCCCGCAGAAGCGGGGCACGCCTTGTCGAGGCCTGCCCGATCGACCTGTCCCGCGATTCGCGCTCGATCGGGCTGTTCGTCGGCTCGTCGCGCGTGTTCGAAAAGGCCGGATTCGAGAGGCTCGTCGAGCGCAAAGCTGGCCGGCCATTGATGCGACTGGTGTTGGGCGCCTGAACATCGCTGTCTTGCAGTTGTGATTGTATTTCCCTACCAGAAGTACGAACAGATTTTTGCCTTTCGACCAAACGGAGAGTTGCCGTGACCCGTATGTTGCCAGTTGCCCTTACCGCGTTCCTGCTCAGCGCGCCCGCTTTCGGCCAGACCGTCGACAGCCAAGGCGCGAAGCAATTGTCCGATGACCTGTCCCGCTATGTTGGTAAACAGGCGCTCGACAAAGGCATCCTGAAGGTTTCGGTCGAAGGCAACGCCTACAAGATCGTTTTTGATTTCAAGGCTCTTGCCGGGACATTTCCCGACCAGAAGCTGATGAAATTCGACTTTGCGCCCTACGCCCTGCTGGTCAAGCCGCGCAGTGACGGGTCCTGGGATGTCTCGATGGATTTTTCGCAAAGCGCATCTTTCGAGTTCAACGGGCCCGAGGGGCTGCAAAGCACACAGTTTTCGATCAAGGACGGCAAGGGCAGCGGCGTCTATGATCCGAAACTGGCCGCCTTTACCAGCGGCGCCAGCTCGATCGCGAGCATGACGATGGCATCGAAGGACGCCAAGCAGCAGATCGATATGAGCGCCGGCGCGGGCACCGCGACCCTGTCCGCGACCAAGGCGGCCAATGGCGGCGTCGATTTCACGACGTCGCAAAAGATTTCGAGCTTCGTCGAAGCGATAAAATACAATGATCCCGAGAGCGGGCTGAATTTTCCGGTCACGATAAAGTCGCCGGAATTGTCGGTGGAAGCCAGCGGCAAGGGCGTGCAGACCAAGCCGCTGCTCGACCTCCTGGCATTTGCCGTGGCCAATGAAGACGAGAAGACGCTGAAGGCAAATCAGGCGCAACTCAAGTCGCTTCTGCTCGCCGCGCTTCCGGTGTGGGAGCGCATCGATGGCACGTATAGCTTCAAGGATTTCGCGGTCGACAGCCCGATCGGCACTTTCGGGGCGACCCAACTCAGCGCCGCTTTCGGTACCGACGGCGTCTCCCAGAACGGCAAGATCAGCTATGGCATCAAGGCTTCAGGGCTGACCGTGCCGCAGCAGCTTTTGCCAAGCTGGAGCGTGGCGCTGCTGCCCACCGATATCGACCTGAATTTCGGCGGCGCGAATATCGATCTCGACAGCATGGCGAAGAAGGCTATCGAAGCCTTTGATCTCAATCACAAACCGCCGTTGTCGGCGGAATTCGGCGACCAGCTCAAGGCCGACTTCCTGGCCAAGACGCCGAAGGTCGTTATCGATCACAGCACCGTCAAGAACAAAGACATGGAGATCGCGCTGGAAGGCGAGATGACAAGCTTCGGCCAGAAACCCGACGCGAGTCTCACTGTCGATGTCGCCGGCTTCGACAAGATCATGGCGCATCTGCAGGAGGCGGCAAAGGCGCAGCCGGAGATCGGGCAGTACGTGCCTGTCGCCCTCATGGCGAAGGGTTTTGCCAAAACGCTGCCGGATGGCAAGTTGGAGTGGGTTATCAACACCAAGGCTGACGGCTCTGTCGCTGTCAACGGTGTCGTGCTGAAGCCTGCCGATCCCGCAGTGGACGATAGCGTCGATGACGGTAACGGCGCGGACGATGGCAACGGCGACGATACGGGCGGTAGCGATAATGGCGGTAACGACAATGGCGGATCAGGGGCGAAACTGAACCCTTGAGGGTTCAACCCTCGATCCCGAAACCAAAGTCACTTTTGGGCGATTTGCCTTAGAACCCCAGCGCGCCCGCGATCTTCGGCCCGGCTTCGCGCCAGTCCTGGACGACGATGACGTCGCCCGGGACTGGCGGCAGGAACGCACGCAGCGAATTGTCGGCCATCAGGTGGAAGAGATTTGCGTCGGCGACCGATTCCCGCACCGACGCCAGATTGTGCGGCTGATCGTCGACGAAGACCACCGGCCTGCGGCTGCTGCCGCGCAGCCTCGCCACCGCTGGTCCCTTGGCCATTTCAGTGGTCAGCAGCGGGTAGTTTAGCCCCAGGGCATCGAGATGGGCCCGGCGCACGGCACGATGCTTGTGCGGCATGGCCGTCAGCATGATGATCTCGGCGTTGTCGCCAAGTCTTGCCAAAGCTTCCACAGCACCGTCGGTGATGCTCTGCCAATCGGCTTGCGCATCGAAGAAATCGCCCAGAAGTGCCGTGACTTCCGGCTGTTCGATCAGACGGCCGCTGGGCGTTTCGGCGATATTGCCGGTCAGCCGGAAGGACGCCAGTGTCAGGCCATAGCCGCGCGCCTTGAGGTAATGCGGAAAGGGGCGGATGAATTCGAGCACGACGTCGTCGACGTCGAGCACCAGCAGCGGCCGGTCGTCGGCCGCCAGTTCCTCGATCTGGCGCGCGGTCTCTGGATCATCGCTCATATGGAACGCTCATGGTTGTCGTCGCCGAGCGGCAAAGCGCGCAACGCCTTGCCCACGGCTGCCGGCGGCGTGCCGGTTTCCTCGGCAAAGCGCATCAGGGTCGGCTCGTGGGCGAGAATGAACTGCAGGACGCCGGCCAGGAATCCCGGCTCGCCGGCGGCCTTTCGGATTGAATGCGCCTCTATTCCGGTGATCGCCAGAAAACGCGGCAACAGCTCCGGATCGGAGGCAACGAAGCCCAGCGCCTTCACGGCAAGCGTTTCCGCCTCTTCGCGCATTGACGCCGCGTTTGCCATCACTACCTTCGGTATGCGGAACGAGTCTCTTCCGCAGTAATGGCAAGAATTGTTTGCGGCAAGCCTTTACGACGCGGCGCGCCTTTTCGACGCGCGGGAAGACGGGTGGAAATCGCGCTGCTTTGCAGCCATAGGTTTCCGTTTCGTCAATCAAATTGCCGTATGGTGAAGCAGGGTTTGGTGCGCTCAAGGAAGAACGCATGACGGCTGCCTTCGAGCGGAGGGCGACCGGGACGGGATGTCGATGCCGAAGAAGGTCATGATCGTCGAGGACAATGAGCTCAATATGAAGCTCTTTCGGGACCTCATCGAAGCAAGCGGCTACGAGACGGTGCGTACTCGCAATGGTCTGGAGGCGCTCGACCTTGCCCGCAAGCATCGGCCGGATCTCATCCTGATGGACATCCAGCTGCCCGAAGTGTCGGGTCTGGAGGTGACCAAATGGCTGAAGGAAGACGACGACCTGCATGTCATCCCGGTCATCGCGGTGACTGCCTTCGCGATGAAAGGCGATGAGGAGCGCATCCGCCAGGGTGGCTGCGAGGCTTACATCTCGAAGCCGATCTCCGTGCCGCGTTTCATCGAAACCATCAAATCCTATCTGGGCGATGCCTGACATGCCTTTCCAGCCGAGCCGGAGTCTTTGAAATGACCGCGCGGATCCTCGTCGTCGACGACATCCCTGCCAATGTGAGGCTGCTGGAGGTCCGGCTGCTGGCCGAATATTTCGAGGTGCTGACCGCCACCAACGGGCCCGATGCGATCGAGACCTGCGAGAACGGCAAGGTCGACGTGGTGTTGCTGGACGTCATGATGCCCGACATGGATGGGTTCGAGGTCTGCCGGCGGCTGAAGAGCGATCCGGCGACGTCGCACATACCGGTGGTGATGATCACCGCGCTCGATCAGGTTTCCGACCGCGTGCGCGGGCTCGAGGCCGGCGCTGACGACTTCCTGACCAAGCCTGTCAACGACCTGCAGCTGATGACGCGGGTCAAGAGCCTGGTCAGGTTGAAGTCTCTGACCGACGAGCTCAGGCTGCGCGCTTCGACGACCCGCAACATCGGCATCGAAGAGTTGCTCAGCCGCAATTTCGCATCCGAGGACGCGACGCCAAAAGTGCTTTTGATCGACGAGCGCAAATCGTCGGTCGAGCGCATCGAGAAGATGCTGCGCGACCGTGCGGACCTCGACGTCACCGCCGATCCGCACGCCGGTTTCTTCCAGGCCGCCGAGACACCCTACGAATGCGTGATGATCTCGACGGCCTTCGCCGATTTCGATCCGCTCAGGCTCTGCTCGCAGTTGCGCTCGCTCGACCGAACCCGTTTCGTGCCGATCATTCTGCTGGCGGAAGAGGGCGAGGAAGAGCGCATCATCCGCGGCCTCGAACTCGGCATCAACGATTATCTGATGCGGCCGATCGACCAGCAGGAACTGACGGCACGGCTGCGCACCCAGGTGCGCCGCAAGCGCTACAACGACCAATTGCGCGCCAGCGTCACCCAGACCATCGAGATGGCGGTGACGGACGGCCTGACCGGGCTGCATAACCGCCGCTATCTCGACAGCCATCTGCAGACGCTGTTCGACCGCGCCGTGGCGCGGCGCCGGCCGCTGTCGGTGATGATCACCGATCTCGACCGCTTCAAGTCGATCAATGACGCGCACGGCCACGATGGCGGCGACGAGGTGCTGCGGGAATTCGCACGGCGGCTGCGCAAGAACGTCCGCGGCATCGACCTCGCCTGCCGGTTTGGCGGCGAGGAGTTCGTGGTGGTCATGCCGGACACCGACGGCGCGGTGGCCGAGAAGGTGGCCGAACGCATCCGCGCCGAAATCGCCCAAAAACCGTTCGCCATCGGTGCCGACGGCAAAACCATCGAGGTCACCGTCAGTGTTGGCGTGTCGTCGGTACTGAAGGGCGTGGATACGGTGGCGGCTCTGATGAAGCGCGCCGATCTCGCGCTCTATGAAGCCAAGAGTGGCGGCCGCAACCGCGTCGTCGCCAAGGCGGCGTAACGGCCCAGGCTCGATTATCCATGCGCTCCCGACAGGGTTACCCGTTTACCTTAATCCAAGCGATTCGCGAGCCTTGGTTAAGAAAGTGTTGATTTTCATAAGCTCTTGCGCAACTGTGCTGGTCAAGACGAAGCCGGCACGAGGGTAGGTAGCCGGCTCGATCTTCCGAATACCCCATGATGCTCAGGTCCGCCGCATCTCCTGGGTCCGTGGGGTCGGCCGGCCGGCGCTGGCACATAGTGGCCTCCTCGTACCGCTGCCAAACGCCGACCGGCCCCCTTTGTTTCAAACGGACTCAAGACTCTGTACCAAGCCCCAAATATCAGGGGCTTTTTTCATGCGCGGAAAATCTGACCAACCCTTCCTGAACTATGACGCTTCATCCGATGAGGCTGTTTGCCACTCGCCGACCGTGCCTCTCGCAGACGTTCGACAGCCTCCTGACAGGCGATTGACAGGGGGGTTTTTCTGTGCAGAAATTGGTTGGACCATTGGACCACTTGGAGGATGTGTGGACCAGAACAGCCTGCCACCTATCCAGACGACGGCGCGCGACGACGCCGTGCTGAAGGCTCTGGTGGGGTTTGTTCGCGCAGAAGCCCTGCAGCCCGGCGAGCGGCTGCCGACAGAGCGTATTCTGGCCGAGCGGCTGAAGGTCAGCCGCAACACGGTGCGCGAGGCGCTGACGCGGTGGGAGGGGCTTGGCCTTGTCGAGCGCCGGCAAGGCAGCGGCACCTATCTCAAGGCGGCCGTATCACCCGACATGCTGCATTTGCCGTTGACGCTGGCGGGCGGCAACGACTTCACCAGCCTGATGAGGACGCTGGAAATCCGGCGCGCGCTGGAAGCGGAAGCGGCGGCACTCTGCGCCGAGCGGGCGAGCCCGGCCGATATCGCCGAGATCGAACGCAGGCTCGACATCATGGAGCAGGCGTTTCGCACCCGTGACGGCATGTCGTCGGAAGAGGACTGGGAATTCCATCAGGCGATCTACCGGGTTTCGGGCAATCCGCTGTTCGAACAGATCATCGCCGCCATGCACGAACTGTTCCACAGTTTCTGGGAGCATCCGCTCGGCGTGCGCGATTTTGGTCATGCCAGCTTTCCCTACCACCGCACCATCTACGAGTGCATCGCCGCGCGCGATCCGCAAGGCGCCCGCGCCGAGGCGCTCAAGCTGATCGCCACCGTCGAGGACGATCTCAAGCGCGGTGCGGCCAAACTCAAACTTCCGAGCCAGACATGAATGAGCATCCGACCGGTTTCGATCACGATTATCTTACCGAGGCGGCGACGCTTCTGGCGCATGACGAACCGTTTCCGGGCGGCGCGGTAGTGCCGCCGATCTACCAGACGTCGCTGTTCACCTTCGCCAATTACGCCGAAATGGCCGATACCTTTGCCGGCAAACGAAAGCAGCCGATCTATTCGCGCGGCGACAATCCGACGGTGATGGAGTTCGAGACGCGCGTGGCCGCGCTCGAGGGCGCCGAGGCCGCGCGCGGCTTTTCCAGCGGCATGGCTGCGATCAGCGCCACCGTGCTTGCCTTCGTCGGAGCGGGCGAGCGCATCGTTGCGGTGCGCAATTGCTATGGCGATGCCTACCGCCTGTTCGAGCGGCTTCTGCCACGCCTCAACATCAAGGTCGACTATGTCGACGGTTCCGATCCAGATGCGGTCGCGGCGGCACTTCCCGGCGCCAAGCTGCTCTATCTGGAAAGCCCGACCTCGATGATGTTCGAGCTCCAAGACCTGCCGCATCTGACCCGGCTGGCCAAGGAGCAGGGCATCGTCATCACGATCGACAATTCCTGGGCGACGCCGGTTTTCCAGAAGCCGATCTCTCACGGCGTCGACCTGGTGCTGCACTCGGCCTCGAAATATCTCGGCGGCCATAGCGACACTGTCGCCGGCGTGGTGGCGGGTTCGGCTGCGCACATCAGGCATATCAACGAGCAGACCTACTCCTATCTCGGCGGCAAGCTGTCGCCGTTCGAGGCCTGGTTGCTGCTGCGTGGCTTGCGCACGCTGCCGCTGCGTTTGCCGCATCACATGAAGAGCGGGCTCACCATCGCCGAGCGGCTGAAGGCGCATGGCAATGTCGAGCGGGTCAACCATCCCGCCTATTCGAACCATCCGGGCAAGGCGACGCTGGCCGGCTATGCCGGCCTGTTCTCTTTCGAGGTGACGGACGATATCGACATCCCCGTCTTCGTCGATGCGCTGAACTTTTTCCGCATCGGCGTCAGTTGGGGCGGTCATGAGAGCCTGGTCGTGCCGGCCAAGGCGTCGCTGGAGCAGACGCCAGGACTGAATTCGATGGCGCGCTTCGGCGTCAGCCCCCGAACCATCCGCTTCAATGTCGGATTGGAAAGTGTCGAGGACCTCTGGGCCGATATCGCCCAGGCCTTCGAAAAAGCCAGAAAATAACAAGCGGGTTCAAAATGGGAGTCTTGAACATGAAAAAACTGACCGTCATGCTTGCCACCGTTGCGGGGCTGGCGATTTCCGCCGAAGGCGCGTTGGCCGATTCGACCCTCAAGATGGTCGAAGTCATCACCAGCCCGCCGCGCACCGAATTCCTGAAGAAGCAGATCGCCGAATTCGAGGCTGCCAATCCCGGCGTCAAGGTCGAGCTGATCTCGCTGCCCTGGGGACAGGCATTCGAAAAGTTTCTGACCATGGTGCAGGCCGGTGACACGCCCGACGTGGTCGAGATGCCGGAACGCTGGATGGGCCTCTATGCCAACAATGCCCAGCTCGAGGATCTTGGGCCCTACATGGCCAAGTGGGATGACGCCAAGACGCTCGGCGACCGCGCCAAACAGTTCGGCTCGACCGTCAACAACACCCAATTCATGATCCCTTACGGCTACTATGTGAACGCGCTGTTCTGGAACAAGAAGCTGTTCAAGGAAGCCGGCCTTGACGGCCCGCCGGCCACGCTCGACGAGTTCGTCGCCGACTCCAAGAAAATCTCCGCCATCCCGGGCAAGTACGGCTACTGCCTGCGCGGCGGGCCGGGTGCCTTCAACGGCATGCACATGTTCATGAACATTGCGGCCGGGAAGGGCGGCTATTTCAACGAGGACGGCACCTCGACCATCAACGAAGAAGGGTCGGTCAAGGGCCTGCAGATGCTGGCCGACATGTACAAGCAGGGCCTGGCGCCGAAGGATGCGGTAAGCTGGGGTTTCAACGAAACCGTCACCGGCTTCTATTCCGGCACCTGCGCCATGCTCAACCAGGATCCGGACGCGCTGCTCGGCATCGCCGACAAGATGAGCGCCGACGATTTCGCCGTGGCGCCGCTGCCGGTCGGACCAAGCGGCAAATCCTATCCGACGCTCGGCTACGCCGGCTGGGCGATGTTTGCCAACTCGCAGCACAAGGACGATGCCTGGAAGCTGATGGCGACCCTGCTGTCGCCAAAGGACAATCTGGAATGGGCCAAGGAAGTCGGCGTCATCCCGATCCACAATGGCGCCGACCAGGACGCTCATTTCAAGACCGAGCAGTTCAAGGGCTGGTTCACGGAACTGAGCGACAGCTCCAAATATGAGATGGTGACGCCGCCGACGCATCTGGAAAACCTCGGCAATTTCGTCGACCAGGTGGCGATCAAGAACTTCCAGGAAGTCTTGCTTGGCCAGAAGACGGCCAAGGAAGTCGCCGACCAGTGGGCAGCCTTCCTGACCAAGGAACAGCAGGACTGGCTGGCGAAGAACAAGAAGTGACGCCCTTCTTCCTTCTCCCCGTGACACGGGGAGAAGGTGTCACGAAGTGACGGATGAGGGGCAGCGCCAGAGTCTGCAAAGTTCGCGCAGCCCCCATCTGCCTGCCGGCACCTTCTCCCCGTGAACGGGGAGAAGAAAGCTGTTGCACGTCGGCACCAATCTTCCACTGCGAGCGCCAATGACCTATGCCGTGTCCGAAATACGATCCGCTGGCCGGCCGCGAAAGAAGCGGCTCTCCTACGCGACGGTCGAGCCTTGGCTCTATCTCAGCCCGGCGATCATCCTGCTGGTCGTGGTGCTGCTTGTGCCGCTGGTCATCGGCATCAGCTATTCCTTCCGCAAGTTCTCGGCCTTCAAGTCGGAATATGTCGGGCTGGGGCAGTATCAGGCGATGCTGTCGGACCAGGTGCTTGGACAGGCTTTGGTCAACACGCTGTGGTGGACGGTCGCCAGCCTGTTCTTCCAGTTCTTCCTCGGCCTTGGCCTGGCGCTGCTGCTCGACAAGCCGTTCTGGGGTCGCAAGGTGGTGCAGGCGCTGGTGTTTCTCCCTTGGGCCGTGCCGTCCTTCCTTTCGGGCCTGACCTGGGCGTGGCTGTTCAACCCGATCATCGGTCCGCTGCCGCATTGGCTATTCGCGTTGGGTCTGAAGGCCGAGCCGACCAACGTTTTATCCGATCCCTCGACAGCCATGTGGGGACCGATCGTCGCCAATGTCTGGTTCGGCATTCCCTTCTTCGCCATCACGCTTCTGGCCGCGCTGAAGTCCATTCCATCCGAACTGCATGAGGCTGCGGCAATCGACGGCGCTTCGCCGTGGCAGCGCTTCACCAAGGTGACGCTGCCGTTCCTGGCGCCGACCATCGCAATCACAGTGATGCTGCGCACCATCTGGATCGCCACATTCGCCGACCTGATCTTTGTCATGACGGAGGGCGGACCGGCCGGATCGACCAATACGGTGCCGGTCTACATCTATGTCAGCGCCTTCAAGTCGCTGGACAAGGGTTATGCTTCGGCGGTCGCCGTTCTGCTGCTCGTGCTGCTCATCGCCTATGCGATCGCGCTGATCGCCATCCGCCGCTCATTGGTGAGGCACGTCTGATGATCGCTGGACGCTCGACCTCGCAACGGTTCTTCGGCGGCATCGGCCTCTACGCGGCAATCGCCGCCTACGTGATCTTCGCGCTGTTCCCGATCTACTGGACCTTGAAAATCTCGGTGACGCCGGAAAGGCTTCTCTATTCCGAAGGCATTACCTTCTGGCCGTCGCAAACGACGCTGCAGAATTTTGCAACCGTGCTCGAAGCCACCGATTTTCCACGCTATTTCCTCAACAGCGTCATCGTCTCGGTCTCGACGGCGGCGTTGGTGACAGTCATCGCAACGCTCGCCGGCTACGCCATGTCGCGCTTCACCTTTCGCGGCAAGGCGGCATTGGCTCTCATGTTGCTTTTAACCCAGACCTTTCCGCTGGTGATGGTCATTCCGCCGATCTACCGCGTCATGGGCCAGATCGGCCTGATCAACAGCCTGACCGGGCTGATCATCATCTACACGGCCTTCAACACCGCCTTCGCCACCTTCCTGATGCAGTCCTTCTTCGACGGCATCCCGAAGGATCTGGAGGAGGCCGCGATGATCGACGGCTGCACGCGGGCTCAAGCCATGCGCCGCGTGATCTTGCCGCTGACGCTGCCCGGCATGGGCGCCACGCTGGGCTTTGTCTTCACCGCCGCCTGGAGCGAGCTTCTGTTCGCGCTGATGCTGATTTCCAGCGACGACCAGAAGACCTTCGCCGTTGGCCTGCTTACGTTCATCGGCAAGTTCGCCGTCGACTGGGGGCAGATGATGGCGGCGTCCATTCTGGCGCTGATCCCGGTCTGCATCTTCTTCGCCTTCCTGCAACGCTATCTCGTCACCGGCCTGACCGCCGGCGCCGTCAAAGGATAGATCGATGGCTTCTGTTACGCTTGAAAAGGTCCGCAAGGATTATGGTGCTGTCCGTGTCCTGCACGCGGTCGATCTTGAAATCGCCGATGGCGAGTTCGTCGTCCTGGTCGGCCCGTCGGGCTGCGGAAAGTCCACGCTTTTGCGCATGATAGCCGGGCTTGAGGAAGCCTCCGGCGGCGAGATCCGCATCGGCGAGCGGCTGGTCAACGACGTGGCGCCCAAGGATCGCGACATCGCCATGGTGTTCCAGTCCTATGCGCTCTACCCGCATATGGATGTGTCGAAGAACATGGGCTTCAGCCTCATGCTGAGGAAGGCCGAGAAGCCGGCGATCGATGCCCGCGTCGATGGTGCGGCCAAGCGGCTCGGCCTGGACAGTTTCCTGCAACGCCTGCCCAGGCAGTTGTCGGGCGGCCAGCGCCAGCGTGTCGCCATGGGCCGGGCCATCGTGCGCGATCCCAAGGTTTTTCTGTTCGACGAGCCGCTGTCGAACCTCGATGCCAAGCTGCGCGTTCACATGCGCGCCGAGATCAAGGCGCTGCACCAGCAGCTGAAAACCACCTCGGTCTACGTCACGCACGACCAGATCGAGGCGATGACCATGGCCGACCGCATCGTCGTCATGCATGACGGGCTGATCCAGCAGGTCGGCGCGCCGCTCGATCTCTATGACCGTCCAGCCAACATGTTCGTTGCCGGCTTCATCGGCTCGCCCGGCATGAATTTCCTGCCGGCGACGATTCGCAAGGGCGATGGATTGGAAGCGGAGCTGGCCGATGGCCAGTCGCTGAAACTGCTGGACGGCCTGCCGCTCAAGGAGGGTGATACAATCACCGTCGGCCTGCGGCCCGAGCATATCCGGCTGGCCGCTGACGGTGCTCTGCAAGGCGAGGTGGGGGTGGTGGAGCCGCTCGGTCTGTCGACGCAGTTCTACGTCAAACTGGCCGGCCAGCAGCTTTGCGTCTTCGCCATGGGCCGTGCCGGGGTAAAGCCCGGCGATACTGTGCGGCTCGCGGCCGATCCGGCGTCGCTGCATCTGTTCGACCCGAAAAGCGGCGATCGCATCGGGTAGGGGACTCAGTCCGCCGACCAAACAAAAAAACGCCGCCCAATGGGCGGCGTTTTGCATTCCACAGAAACCCAGATTACTTGATCTTGGTTTCCTTGAATTCGACGTGCTTCTTGGCGACCGGGTCGTACTTGCGGAACGACAGCTTGTCGGTCTTGGTACGGCTGTTCTTGCTGGTCACGTAGAAGAAACCGGTGTCGGCGGTCGACAGAAGCTTGATCTTGATGTTTGCGGCTTTGGCCATGGTATCAGTCCGTTTGTTCGTGGAGTTTTGGCCGCTGGAGCACGGGGAAAACACCCGGACGCGGGAAACTTGGCGCGACACATAAAGAACGTACCCGGAAAGTCAAGCCCGGCCGACCCCGATGTGGCCCGTTCGATCTGCCCGGTATGCACAAATTACACGGTTACCGCCTCGGGCGTGGCAACCTTCTTCCAGTCCCCGGTCGTGTTCCACCAGCGATTCGGATTGGCGCGGTCGTCCAGCCCCTTGGAGCGGCTGGCAAGGATCGGCTGCAGGCGGATCACCGGCTCCTGATAGGAATGCGCCTGGAAAATCGCCTCGACGACGCGGCTGGCCAACGCCTGGTCATCAGGCAGTTCGAATGAAACCTCGACCGTGCCCGGGCGGCGGCGCAATTCGGCTTCGGCGCCGGCGGCCGCACCTTCCAATGGCCTGTAGCGCTCGACGCCGTACGCCGATTGATAGGCGTTGCGGTCATATTTGCCCATGGCCAGCGGGGCGATCGCGACCACCGCGTCCATGATACGGTCGACATCCGCGGCTGGGGCCTGGAAGGTCACAAGCAGCAGAAGCGTCATTCGCAGGGATGTGGTTTCAAAGCCGCTGTCGATCATGGGAGTGTCCTCAACTTCCGATGTTTGGGAACACTTCTTTTAACGCCTGGCTGCTGACATGGTTCTGTCAGCAGCCTGCCGCCGCAGGGCGGAGACAAAGGGCTTTTGTCGCGCTACAGGAGAATCTTGCGCACAAGCCTGAAGCAGACCAGGACGATGTAGGCGGCGAAGAACAGGCCGAGCGACCAGCCGAAGCCGGAAGGTCCGAAACTGTCCATGCCGATCCCGATCGCCTGCGGGCCAAGCACCATGCCGACGCCGTAGCACAGCACGAAAGCGGCATTGGCCGACGCCAGTTCGTGGCCGGAAAGCTGCGAACCGAGATGGGCGAGGCCGATCGTGTACATGGCCGCGACGACACCGCCCCAGACGAAAAGCAGCGCTGCCATGAAGTGCCAGTTCGCGGCGAAGAAAGGCATGAACACCGTGCCGGCCAACCCTACAATGGCACAGGCGAGCAGCAGATAGCGGCGATCGCTCACCCTGTCGCTGATCATGCCGATCGGTATCTGCAACAGAACGTTGCCGAGACCGATCATGGTCAGGAGAAGTGCCGCGTCGGCCTCGGAGTAGCCGATGCGGTTGCCGTAGACTGGAAACAGAGCGAAGCCGCCGGTCTCCACCGCGCCAAACACCAGCACGGCGAAGGTCGCGGTCGGAACCAGCCAGATGTAGCGCAGGAAGTTGCTGGTTTCGCCGTCGGCGACAATGGTGGGGCTTTCGTTGCGCGCTGCCAGCACCGGTATCGCGGCCAGCGTCACCAAGGCGATGATGACGCCGAATGGCTTGAAGCCGGAGCTGCCGAGATGGGCGAACAGCCACGGACCGGCTGCAAAACCGAGCGACAGGACAGTGGCGTAAATGCCAAGGACAAGGCCGCGCCGATAAGGAGGCGCCGACGTGCTGATCCAGAATTCCGACAGGATGAACAGCACGGTCAGTGCGATGTGCAGCACGACGCGCAGCGGGAACCACATCCAGAAATCGGGTGCGAAATGAAAGCCGATGAAGGCGAGCGCGCCGGCGGCAATCATGCCAATCATGGTCCAGGCGACACCGAAGCGCATGGCGAGCGGTGTGGCCAATGGCGCTCCGGCGATCGAGGCCAGGCCGGCGACAGCCGTGTTGAGGCCGATCATGGAGGCCGAATGGCCGCGTGTTTCCAGGATGACGCTGAGCAGGGGCATGCCCAGGCCGATGGCGATGCCGACGACGCTGATCGACGAGATCGCCGCGATCATCGGCAGCCAGTGTACGCGTTCGTCGCCCTTTGGTTGGGTATCGACCGTCATGGGATATCTGAGTACTCGATGTTTTACAGAATTTCGCGGGTGAAGCGATTGCGGATCAGCCGATAGAAAGGGACGGGGCTGCCCGGACGCAGCTGCGGATCATGGGCCAGACGCTTTTCCAACTCGTCCAGGATCGTTCGGGTGATGTCGGGTATGTCGGCTTCGCGAGCCTTGGCAAGCGGTAGCCAGACCAGTTCCTCGAGTTCGTTCGTCGGGCCGCCACCGGGCAGCTCGACGGCGACGTCGCCGCGCCAGGCGCTGAAGAAGCGTGTATCGAAGCGGCGCACCCGGTTGGGCGGAGTGATGGCCCGGGCGATGAAGCGCAGCATGTCCAGAGAGGGCTGCACGCCATGTTCGGCAAAACCCTGCCAATCGCGCCTGGCGGTGGCAAAGGCACCTTTGCGGCCGATCAGAAGCCCGGCTTCCTCGTAGGTCTCGCGGATCGCCGACAGGGCGATGGCGCGGGCTCGTGCGGCGCTGGTGCGACCTGGGCCGGCGGTAAGCTTTGTTTCCTGTTCCGGGTGTAATGCCGCGGCGACAGCGATGCGACTGTCGGCAGGGTCGGTGCGGCCCCCGGGGAAGACGAATTTTCCAGGCATGAAGGCGTGGCCGGCATGCCGGCGACCCATCAGCACCAGAACTTCATCGCCCTTGCGGTCGAGCAGGATCAGGGTCGCCGCATCGCGCGGGCGTATCGGCCGATCGCTATGAGCGATCATGCTCCGCTCGATCCTGTCGACTTCCGCCTTGGTCATACCATCCATGCGCAGGACCTAGCGGAAACTTCTTGCATGCGAAAGTGGCCTTGATGATCGGCATGTTGCGCCAGCCAGTACCTCAGGCTCCCGGATGCGGCTCGATCACATCCTTTTCGCCACCAAATCCATGCATATAGAACGCCCATTGCAGTCCGATGACGGCACCTTTGACAGGCTGCAGCAGTGCAACCGACAGCAAGATGGTCAAGGGCACCCAAATCGCGATGTGCTGCCAGGTAGACAAGGTCGAGGTCGCTTCGACGCCCATGAAGGCGCCGAGAACGATGTGGCCGACGATGACGATGACCAGATAGGCCGGCAGGTCATCGGCGCGATGGTGGTGGATCTCCTCGCCGCACACGCTGCAGGTCTCCACGGTCTTGGTGAAGCCGCGAAACAGCTTGCCTTCGCCGCAGTTCGGGCAGCGGCCCAGCAGACCGCGCTTCATCGCCGTCCACAAGGGGCGGGCAATCCGGCCGGTGTGATGTTCGCCGCCGAAAACCTGTTGTTCCATCATCGTCTCCTGCCGCGTGAACCCGGTCGCGATTGCGACGCACGGGCGCGGCCTTTAGCCTTGTGAAATGACCGTTTCGAGCCTGGCAGGGGCTTCGGGTCGGTCAACATTTCGAAACGCATCGCGCCAGCCATCGGAGCCACCTGGACGAGCCGAACCTCGACGCGATCCGCCAGTTGGTAGCCTTTGCCGGAGCGTTCTCCAAACAGGGAGCGGGCAGTTTCGTCGAATATATAGTAATCGCCGCTCAGAGTTGACACGGGGATGAAACCATCGGCGCCATACTGCGGCAATTGGACAAATAGTCCTGATTTGGTGACGCCGGAGATGCGGGCATCGAACCGGTCGTCAATGCGTTCGGCAAGATAAGCGGCGATCAGCCGGTCGACCGTGTCGCGCTCGGCAGCCATCGCGCGGCGTTCGGTCCCGGAGATCAGCACCGCAACATCTTCGAGACGGGCCGCTTCGTCCTGGGTCAACCCTCCCGGACCGAGGCCGAGTGCGGTGATAAGTCCGCGATGCACGATCAGATCGGCGTAGCGGCGGATCGGCGAGGTGAAATGCGCGTAGCGCCTCAAATTGAGGCCGAAATGGCCGATGTTCTTCGGCGAATATTCGGCCTGGCTCTGCGAGCGCAGCACCACCTCGTTGACCAGGCCCTCATTGTCGGCGCCGCGTACGCGTTCCAGAATGCCGTTGAATTGGCTCGGCCGCATCTGCGCGCCGCGCGCCAGCGACAGGCCAAGCGTCTGCAGGAACTCGCGCAATGATTCCTGCTTGGCGAGTGAGGGAGCGTCATGGATGCGATAGACCAGCGCCTGTTTCTTCGCCTCCAGCGTTTCGGCGGCGGCGACATTGGCCTGGATCATGAATTCTTCGATCAGCTTATGGGCATCGAGCCGTTCCGGCACGATGACGCGGTCGACCGTGCCATCGTCTTTCAGCAGGATCTTGCGTTCCGGCAGGTCGAGTTCGAGCGGCTGGCGGCCTTCGCGCCCGCGCTTGAGGATCGCGTAGGCATCCCACAGCGGCTTCAGCACCGTGTCGAGGATCGGGCCGGCCTTGTCGTCCGGCACACCGTCGATTGCCGCCTGCGCCTGCGGGTAGGCGAGCTTCGCCGCCGATTTCATCATGATGCGGTGGAACGAGTGCCTGATCTTGTGACCATCGGCGGAGAAGGTCATGCGCACCGCCAGCGCCGGCCGGTCCTGCCCCTCGCGCAGCGAGCAGAGGTCGTTGGAGATGCGCTCGGGCAGCATCGGCACGACGCGGTCCGGAAAATAAACCGAATTGCCGCGCTTCAGCGCCTCGCGGTCGAGCGCCGTGCCGTACCGGATATAGGCGGCGACGTCGGCGATGGCGACCGTAATGACCACGCCGCCAGGGTTCTTCTCATCACTATCAGGTGTGGCGAATACCGCGTCGTCATGGTCCTTGGCGTCGGCCGGATCGATGGTGACGAGCGGCAGGTCGCGCCAGTCCTCGCGGTTGGCCATCGTCGCCGGTTTGACGGTTTCGGCTTCAGCAATGACGTCGGCCGGGAAAATGTGCGGAATGTCGTGGGCGTGGATGGCGATCATCGAGACCGCCTTTTCACTGGTCAGCGAGCCCAGCACGTTGAGTACCTTGGCCCTCGGCAGCCCATAGCGAGAGGCTCGGGCGGGTTCGACCTCGACCAGGTCGCCGTTCCTGGCCCCGTTCTGGAATTCCTTGTCGACGACCAACTCCGGCTGGCGCCGTTCCACCGGCTCGATGCGAAAGGTGCCGTCCTGAAGCACCCGGAAGACACCGAGAACGGCATCGTTGCGCTTCTCGAAGATCTTCATCACCCGGCCGGTATAGGCGGGACCCGACGGATCATCGGTCGGGAACGTCTTGGCCAGCACGCGGTCACCGATGCCCGGCGCCGGCCCGCTGCCGCCGCGCGACACCCGAATCGAGACCACGGGCGGCTCGCCCGGGCCGACGGACTCGGCCGGGTGCGCCAGCAAGACGCCGTCGCCATCACGGCCAAATATGTCGAGCACGGCGACATGGGGCAGGGCGCCGACGCGGGCCAGCCGCTTGCGCTCCTTGCTGAGGATACCCTCATCCTGAAGGTCGCGCAGCAGGTCCTTCAGCCAGATGCGGTCGTCACCGCGCAGCGCGAACGCCTTGGCGATGTCGCGTTTTCCCGCCCGGTCTGGGTTTTCGGCGATGTAGCGCAGGATTTCGTCGCGCGAAGGCCGGTAATCGTCCTTGACCTTGGCCCTGGTGTCGGCGGTGCGCGGGTCGCCGTGGCTTCTTCCGGTGATCCTGCGCGCCACGCCGTCCTACCCTTTTTTCTTCGCGGCCGGCTTTTTGGCCGCTGTTTTCTTGGCCGCCGGGGCCTTGGCCGCTGCCGCCGCTGTCTTGCGAGCCGGTTTCCTGCCGCCGCCGCCCTTGGCTTCCTTTTCGGCAATCAGCGCCAGCGCATCTTCCAGGGTCACCAATTGCGGATCCTTGCCCTTGGGCAGTGTGGCATTGACCTTGCCAAAATTCACGTAAGGTCCGTACTTGCCGTCTCGCACGACGATCTTGCCGCCTCCGTCCGGATGGTCACCGAGCTCCTTCAGCGCTGCCGGAGTACCACCGTTGCGGCCGCCCTTGGCCTTCGACTGCTTCTCGGCAATCACGGTGACGGCCCGGTTGAGGCCGATCGAGAACACATCCTCGATGCTATCGAGATTGGCGTAAGTGCCATCATGCAGCACGAAGGGGCCGTAACGGCCGAGCCCGGCCGAGATCATCTTGCCGCTCTCGGGATGCTTTCCGACGTCGCGTGGCAGCGACAACAATGCCAGCGCCTTCTCGTGATCGATGGAGTCCGGCGTCCAGCCCTTGGGCAGGCTGGAACGCTTGGCGTCCTTGCCCTCGCCGCGCTGGATATAGGGGCCGAAGCGGCCAGAGCGCAGCGTGATTTCCTCCGCCGTGTAGGGGTCCTTGCCGAGCAGCCTGGTGCCGTCCTCGCCGCCGCCATTCTCGCCATTCGGGTTGGCGGCGTCGCCGAGCTGGCGGGTGAAGGAGCATTCGGGATAGTTGGAGCAGCCGACGAAGGCGCCGAATTTGCCGAGCTTCAGCGACAGATTGCCGGTGCCGCATTTCGGGCAGATGCGCGGGTTCGAACCGTCTTCCCGTGCGGGGAACACCAGCGGTGCCAGTTCCTCGTTCAGCGCATCCAGCACGTCGGTGACGCGCAGTTCCTTGATGTCGGCGACGGCACCGGAAAAATCCTTCCAGAAATCGCGCAGCACGTCCTTCCAGGCGAGCTTGCCGTCCGAAATCTCGTCGAGCTTTTCCTCCAGTGATGCGGTGAAGTCGTACTCGACGTAGCGCTCGAAGAAGCTTTCGAGGAACGCCGAGAGCAGGCGGCCCTTGGCCTGCGGCACCAGCCGGCGCTTGTCGATGGCGACATAGTCGCGGTCCTCGAGCGTCTTCAGAATCGCCGTATAGGTCGACGGCCGGCCGATGCCGAGTTCCTCCAGCTTCTTGATCAGCGAGGCCTCGGAGTAGCGCGGCGGTGGCTCTGTCGTGTGCTGGGTGGCGTTGATCGCCTGACGGGTGAGCTGCTCGCCGGCACGGATCTCCGGCAGACGGCGGTTTTCCTCGTCTTCGGCGTCGTCGTCCTTCTGGTCGGTATAAGCGGCGATGAAGCCGTCGAAGCGGACGACCGAACCCACGGCGCGAAGCTCGGCGGTGCGGGCGCCGTTTACGGCTTCGATCTCGACAGTCGTGCGCTCTATTTCGGCCGGCTGCATCTGGCTGGCGATGGCGCGCTTCCAGATCAGTTCATAGAGCCGCGCCTGGTCGGCATCGAGATATTGCCTGACCGATGCGGGGGTGCGCATGAAATCGGTCGGTCGGATCGCCTCGTGCGCTTCCTGGGCGTTTTTGGCCTTGGCCGTGTAAAAACGCGGCTTTTCCGGCAGGTACTTTGGGCCGAACTCCTTGGCGATCGCGTCACGCGCGGCTGAAATCGCCTCAGGCGCCATCTGCACGCCGTCGGTTCGCATATAGGTGATCAGGCCGGCGGTTTCGCCACCGATGTCCATGCCCTCATAAAGCCGCTGCGCCACCTGCATGGTGCGGGTGGCCGAGAAACCGAGGCCCGACGAGGCGGCCTGCTGCAGCGTCGAGGTTGTGAACGGCGGGCCGGGGTTGCGCTTGGTCGGCTTGGCTTCGACGGACAGCGCCTTGAAGGCAGCACCTTCGAGCATCGCCTTGATGTCGTCGGCCTGCGCCTTGTTGGAAATGTCGAGTTTTTGGAGTTTCTTGCGTTCGAAGGCGGTCAGCCGCGCTTCGAAAGTCTCGTTGCGCGGCGTGCCGAGGATGGCCGCGATCTGCCAGTATTCCTCGCGGATGAATCGCTCGATCTCGGATTCGCGGTCGCAGACCAGGCGCAATGCCACCGATTGGACGCGGCCGGCCGAACGGGCACCCGGCAATTTGCGCCACAGCACCGGCGACAGCGTGAAGCCGACGAGATAGTCCAGCGCCCGGCGGGCGAGATAGGCGTCGACCAGCGGCGCATCGATCTGGCGTGGATTGGCCATCGCCTCCAGCACCGACGATTTGGTGATGGCGTTGAAGACGACGCGGCTGACCGGCTTGTCCTTCAGCGCTCGCTTCTGCTTCAGCACTTCCAGCACATGCCAGGAAATGGCCTCACCTTCGCGATCCGGGTCGGTGGCGAGGATCAGTCCATCAGCATCCTTGACCGCCTTGGCGATGTCGGCGAGCCGCTTGCCAGATGCGGTATCGACCGCCCAGGACATGGCGAAATCTTCATCCGGACGCACCGAGCCGTCCTTGGCCGGCAAATCGCGGACATGGCCGAACGAGGCGAGGACTTTGTAGTTCCTGCCGAGATATTTGTTGATTGTCTTCGCCTTGGCCGGCGATTCGACGACGACGACGTCCATGAGGTCTCTTATCTGCTGTGATGCGCCAGAAGAATTCCGCTGCGCGCGACGAAATCTCGTTTCTGTTTGTCGCTCACATGGCCGCGCTTTTGCATCCGGTCAAGGGGAGGCGTCTAAATTGCCGGACTGTCCGCAGCGAATACACTCATAGAGTGTATGGAGAAAATAACAGAATTTCGGTCGGGGGAGGTGATGGCCGCAAGCCGGCGAAATGACCGGATGCTCTTCCGACGAGTCGAGAAAAATCGCCTGGCGTGCCGCCCCTCTACCACATGTGCCGGTGCACGAAAGGAAGCTGGCCGCCGCTGCATGGAGGGGGCGGCGACCAACCTCTGTCCCGCCGACACGCGGGAACGGGTGTTGAGGCTCAGTCGGCCTTGACGACGTGCCAGACGTCGGCGACACCGTCACCGCTCATGTCACCGGCCTTCTTGTCCTTGACGAAGGTGTAGACCGGCTTGCCGTCATAGGCCCACATCTTGGTGCCGTCGGTGCGGTCGATAACAGTCCATCCGTCGCTGGCCTTGGCTCCGGCTTCGGCCTTCAGCGGCGGCCAGTTGGCGGCGCATTTGTCGTAGCAGTTGCTCTTGCCTTTCCCGTCCTTGTCATAGGTGTAGAGCGTCATGCCCATCGCGTTGGTGTATATCTTGGTGCCACCGGCCTCCGCTTCCTTCCACGCCTCGGCGGCGAAGGATGCTACGGTGCTGAGCAGCAGCGCGGCCAGCCCTGCGGTCATCGTTTTCATGGAAATCTCCCTGGCTGATATCTGGAGACTCGCGGAAAATCGCGGCCTCGTTATGTCAACGCCCTGCGCGGCTGCTTTCTTCCCCCGCCCGCGATGACTTGCCACAGCATGGTGGTTGGCCACAGCATGGTGGTTGGCCACAGCATGGTGGCTGGCCACAGGATGGTGATTGGCGAACAAACCCGCGTGCCGCTATATCGTCGCCAGAACAGTCGGAGCTTTTGGAATGGCATTGGACATCGGCTATGTCAGCGCGGTCGGGGCGGGCGCCATCTCGTTCCTGTCGCCTTGCGTGCTGCCGTTGGTGCCGCCCTATCTCTGCTACATGGCCGGCGTTTCGGTCGAGGATTTCCGCGGCAATGCCGGTGTGACGGCAAGGGAAGGCGCGCGCGGCGCGCTGCTCTACTCCTCGATCGCCTTCGTGCTCGGTTTCTCGACCGTGTTCGTGGCGCTCGGCGCGGGCGCCTCGACCATCGGCCGGCTGCTGCGCGTCTGGCAGGAGCCGCTTGCGATGGGCGCCGGTGTGCTGATTATCCTGATGGGCCTGAATTTCCTGGGCATCCTGCGCATCCCGCTCCTGTCGCGCGAGGCGCGCTTCCAGTCGCAGGGCAAGCCGGCCAGTGCCGTCGCCGCCTATGTAATGGGTCTGGCCTTCGCCTTCGGCTGGACGCCGTGCATCGGTCCGGTATTGGGGCCGATCCTGACGCTGGCCGGCGGCCGCGAAACGGTGGGCGAAGGCGCGCTGCTGCTCGCCGCCTATTCGCTGGGGCTCGGCATACCGTTCCTGATCGCGGCGCTATTTTCTGGGGCTTTCATGCGCTTCCTCGGCAAATTCCGTGTCCATCTCGGCCGTGTCGAGAAAGCAATCGGCGCGCTGCTCGTCGTCGCCGGGGTGTTCTTCCTCACCGGCGGGGTGCAGGCGGTATCGTACTGGCTGCTGGAGAATTTCCCGGTGCTGGGGCGGCTTGGATAGCCCACCGCCGATGGACCCACTGATTAAAAGTCAGTTGCTCCACCATCTCACCTGAATTTAACCACATTGGTGCAGCATGGCGCCGCTGCTATCCTGTCTTGATTCCCAACGCATTTCATATGGTTGTCCGTCCATGAGCCAGAGATCCTGCCTGTCCGTCATTCTCGCCGCCGGCGAAGGCACGCGCATGAAGAGCGCGCTGCCGAAGGTGCTGCACCCGATCGCAGGACTGCCGATGGTGGCTCACGTGGTGAAGGCGGCCGAAGCCGCCGGCGCCAGCAGCGAGGCGATCGTCATCGGGCATCGCGCGGAAGAGATGCGCAAGGTGGTGGCGAAATTCTCACCGAAGGCGGAGACCTTCGTGCAGGAGGAGCGCCTGGGTACGGCACATGCCGTTCTTGCCGCACGTGAAGCGATATCGAGGGGTCATGACGACATTCTGGTCATGTTCGGCGACACGCCGCTTATCGATGCGGAAGCGCTGACGCTGGCGCGGCTGAAACTCGCCGAAGGCGCGGCCGTCGTGGTGATCGGCTTCCGTCCGCCCGTTCCAAACGGCTATGGCAGGCTGGTCGAAAAAGGCGGCAAGCTGATCGCTATCCGTGAGGAAAAAGACTGCTCCGAGGCGGAGAAGAAGATCACCTTCTGCAATGCCGGCATGATGGCGATTGCAGGCAAGCATGCGCTGAAACTGCTCGATGCGGTCGGCAATCAAAATGCCAAGGGCGAGTATTACCTCACCGACATCGTCGAGATCGCCGGCGCCCAAGGTCTCGATGTGGTCGCCACCGAAGCCAGCTTCGAGAATGCGCTCGGCATCAACAACCGTGCCGAACTGGCGCAGGCCGAAGGTATCTGGCAGCAGCGCCGGCGGGAGCAAGCCATGCTGTCGGGCGTGACATTGATCGCGCCTGAAACGGTATATTTCTCGTACGACACCGAGATCGGCGCCGACACGATCGTCGAACCCAATGTCTGGTTCGGCCCGGGGGTGAAAATCGCCGGTGGCGCCAAGATCCACGCCTTCAGCCACATCGAAGGTGCCACTATTGCTGCCAATTGCGATGTTGGGCCGTTCGCACGGCTGCGGCCGGGTGCCGATCTCAGGCAAAAGGCAAAGGTCGGCAATTTCTGCGAGGTCAAGCAGGCCATCATCGAGGAAGGCGCCAAGGTCAACCATTTGACCTATATCGGCGATGCGCGGGTGGGCGCGGCGGCCAATATCGGCGCCGGCACCATCACCTGCAACTATGATGGTTATTCGAAATTCTTCACAGACATCGGCGAGGGCACCTTCATCGGCTCGAACTCGTCGCTGGTGGCGCCCGTTACGATCGGCAAGGGCGGCTATATCGCCTCGGGCAGCGTCATCACCGAAAATGTGCCGGACGATGCGCTGGCCTTCGGACGGGCTCGCCAGAAGACGATCCCCGGCAAGGGCAAGGAATTGCGCGAGCGCTTTGCTTCGGCAGCGGCCGCGAAGAAGAAGGCTGCGGAATAGGCAATGCTTTTACGCAAGCCATAAATAGATAACTCGCCCAAGCGCGCCGAGAAGCAGCACGAAGGCCGTCAGTGACTGGATGAAGAATCCAGGATACCGTTTCAACGGCGCGGAAAGGTATCCGACGAAATAGGCGATGCGTCCGATCAGCCAGACGAGCCCGAGGCCGGCGGCCCAGGCAGGGCTCCAGTAGATGGCGAACAGCCACATGGCCGGGAGGAAGATCGGCAGCCATTCGATCGTGTTGCAGTGCGCCCGGATCGCCCGTTCGAGCCGCGGGTCGCCCGTCATGACCGGGGCGAGTATTCCGGTCGTGGAATGGGTGCGGGCGACCGTCAGGGCCATACCGAATATCATGAGGCCGCAAAGCAGGGTGACCGCTGCCACCGGGTAATAGCGTTCCATCGTGCATCCTCCTTGCGGACGAATTCTATACGGAGCATGGCCGGTCGCCAGCAATATCGCGCAAAACGATGCTGGCCGCAGGAACATCGCGAAAACCTGAACAATAGCGGTAACCAGCTTGCAAGAGCGGTCTGTCATGGTGCATGCGTGCAGAAGCGTTCCGTTACACGGGGCGAAATGCAATGTGATTTTCGCGGCAGGCCGGCCATCCCTAAATAGCGCTGGTTTTCCACGGGCAATCGGGGACTGTCTGCATGTGCGGTATCGTTGGGATCGTCGGCCACTCGCAGGTTGCGCCACTCATCGTCGATGCGCTGAAGCGTCTGGAGTATCGCGGCTATGACTCGGCCGGCATCGCCACCGTCGAGCGTGGCAAGCTTGCCCGCCGGCGCGCCGAGGGCAAGCTGGTCAACCTCGAGCGCCGGCTCAGGGACGAGCCGCTCGACGGCACCATCGGCATCGGCCACACGCGCTGGGCAACCCATGGCGTGCCCAACGAGACCAACGCGCATCCGCATTTCTCCGAAGGTGTGGCCATCGTCCACAACGGCATCATCGAGAATTTCGCCGAACTGCGCGACGAGCTGACGCGCGACGGCTATTGCTTCGCCTCGCAGACCGACACCGAGGTCGTCGCCCATCTGGTGGCGCGCGAACTGGCCAGGGGGCTGCAGCCGGTCGAGGCCGCGCACCAGGCGCTGAAGCGGCTGGAGGGCGCCTTTGCGCTGGCCATCATGTTCAGGGGCGACGACAACCTGATCGTCGGCGCCCGCAACGGGCCGCCGCTGGCCGTTGGCCATGGCGATGGCGAGATGTTTTTGGGCTCCGACGCCATCGCGCTCGCCCCGTTCACCAATTCGATCACCTATCTCGAGGACGGCGACTGGGCGGTGGTGCGCCGCGACGGCGTCGCCATCTTCGACATCGGCGGCCAAAAGGTCGACCGCAAGCGCCAGCAATCGCTGTCGACCAGCTTCATGGTCGACAAGGGCAACCGCCGCCATTTCATGGAGAAGGAAATCCATGAACAGCCCGAGGTGATCTCGCACACGTTGGCGCACTATGTCGATTTCGTCTCCGGCGTGTCGAAGCCGCTCGATCTGCCGTTCGATTTCGCCAAAATCGGCCGGCTGGCGATCTCGGCCTGCGGCACCGCCTATCTCGCCGGCCTGATCGGCAAATACTGGTTCGAGCGCTATGCGCGGCTGCCGGTCGACATCGATGTCGCCTCGGAATTCCGCTACCGCGAGATGCCGCTGTCGGGCAACGATGCCGCCTTCTTCATCTCGCAGTCGGGCGAGACCGCCGACACGCTGGCCTCGCTGCGCTACTGCCGCAAGGCCGGCATGAAGAT